>CAZQQK010000093.1:0-6082 GCA_964595445.1 uncultured Phascolarctobacterium sp. | reverse complement strand
ATAAAGACCCATATAAATTAAAATAAATAATTATTGTTTATTTTCGCGTATTGTACGATAAACGTTATGGAGGTGCTTTATTATGTTCCAAAAAGTTCTTATTCCAGTTGATGGCAGTGAGGGTTCTTGGAGAGCCTTGAACACTGCTGTAGAAATTGGTAAAAAATTTGGCAGTGAGCTTTTGGTAGTAAATGTTATTCAACCATACAATAATGCAGCATTGTTGGCTGTACCACTGGATCATGCAACTGTAAGCCAGGGAAACAGTGAGTTGGAAAAAATTGGTGATAAGGTTTTAGAGATGGCTCAAGAACGACTGGTTGGTTATGAATATAAGGTCGAATATTGTCTTGAAATAGGGCATCCATCAGAGAGAATTATTGCTTTAGCTAAAAAATCAAAAGCAGATGCTATTATTATCGGCAGCCGCGGACTTTCTGGAATTGCTGAGTTCTTTTTGGGCAGTGTAAGTTCTAAAGTTTCTCAGTATGCATCTATTCCAGTATTGATTGTGAAATAAAATGTTGCGTCGTATTTTAGTACCTTTAGATGGTACAGATTATTCTTGGAGAGCATTAGAATATGCCTGTGAGCTTGCACATTATACACATGGAAGTTTGGTTATTATGCGTGTAGCTACTGGTATTATTAAGCAGCCTGTTATAGAGTTTGAGACTGATTGTCTTTATGCGAGGATAGGTGATGAAGTTCTGGATGCAGCTTATGCTCTTATGCAGGGAAAAAATATTGACTGTACTTATTTGTTGGAAAATAATAGTGAAGTAGCAGAAAGTATTTTGCAGACTGTGGCTGAACAAAAATGTGATGCCGTTGTTTTGGGAAGCAGAGGCATGGGAGCTTTAGAAGGGTTGTTACGCAGCAGTGTAAGTCAGGCCGTAATAGCGAAAGCTTCAGTTCCGGTTACAATTGTAAAATAAAAGTGATAAGAGCTAGCGTCTGTTGGTGTTATATGTACCCTCTTTGCTGAATATTCAGTAAGGAGGGTACATATTATGGCAGATTCTGCTCTTTTTTCACATATTCTTTACCAGAAAAATGCTGTATACATGTAGCAGATATTTTACAAAATCAGACAAATAGTGTATACTACTTATGAAACTGGAATACATTCCTGTAAAATAGTTTGGGTCAAGATTTTGTGATACTTTTAAGAAAGAAGGGAATCAGATGGTAAAAATGAAAACTATGGATGGTAATACAGCTGCTGCGTATATTTCATACGCTTTTACTGATGTAGCGGCAATTTATCCTATTACCCCGTCCTCGCCTATGGCTGAAGTAGTTGATGAATGGTCTGCGCAAGGTAAGAAAAATATTTTCGGTCAAAGAGTTAAGCTTATGGAAATGCAGTCCGAAGCAGGTGCTTCTGGTGCAGTTCACGGTTCTTTGCAGGCAGGTGCTCTTACTACCACCTATACTGCTTCTCAAGGCTTGCTTTTAATGATTCCTAATATGTATAAAATGGCTGGCGAATTGCTGCCGGCAGTATTTCATGTTTCTGCACGTGCTTTGGCAACAAGTTCTCTATCTATCTTCGGCGATCATCAAGATGTTATGGCTGCTCGTCAGACTGGTTTTGCTTTGCTTGCTGAAGGCAGTGTACAGGAGGTAATGGATTTAGCGGGAGTTGCACATTTGAGTGCTATCAAAGGTCGTGTGCCTTTCCTAAATTTCTTTGATGGTTTCCGTACTTCCCACGAAATTCAAAAAATTGAACTGTTGGATTATGCAGATTTAGCTAAACTTGTGGATATGGATGCAGTTGAAGCTTTCCGTAAACGCGGGCTGAATCCTGATAATCCTGTTATTCGCGGTACAGCCCAAAATCCTGATATTTATTTCCAAACACGTGAGGCTGTAAATAAATATTATGATGCCTTGCCCGATATTGTGGAAACATATATGGGTAAGATTAATGAACTTACTGGAAGAAATTATCATCTGTTTAACTATTATGGTGTACAGGATGCAGAAAATATTATTATTGTTATGGGTTCTGCTACAGAAACTGTTCGCACTGTTGTTGAAAAACTTAATGCTGAGGGTAAAAAGGTAGGCGTACTTTGCGTACATTTGTATCGTCCGTTTAGTATTAAACATTTTATGCAAGCTGTTCCTGAGACTGTAAAACGTATTGCAGTTTTGGATCGAACCAAAGAACCTGGAGCTTTTGGCGAACCATTGTATCTTGATGTAAGGGCAGCTTTTTATGCAAGCAGCCGTAAACCATTAATTATCGGCGGACGTTATGGTCTTGGCTCTAAGGATTTGCTGCCAGGTGATATTGCTGCTGTATTTGCTAATTTGGAAGCGGCAGAACCGAAAAATAATTTTACACTGAGCATTAACGATGATGTTACAAATACTTCTTTAACTGCTGTTGCTGGGATGGATGTTACCCCTGCTGGTACAAAAGGCTGTAAATTCTGGGGCTTAGGCAGTGATGGCACTGTTGGAGCGAATAAGAGTGCCATTAAAATTATCGGTGATTATACAGATATGTATGCTCAGGGATATTTTTCTTATGATAGTAAAAAATCCGGCGGTGTAACTGTATCTCATCTACGTTTTGGGCATACACCTATAATGGCTCCGTATCTTATAGATAGTGCCGATTTCGTTGCCGTTCATAACCAGTCTTATGTACATAAATACGATGTAACGTCAGGACTGAAAAAAGGCGGAACATTCCTTTTGAACTGTAACTGGAGTCAAGATGAGCTTGAAACACAGCTTCCAGGTGCATTGAAACGTTATGTTGCACAAAACAATATTAAATTTTATATTATTGATGCAGTGAAAATTGCTCAGGAAATTGGTTTGGGCGGACGTATCAATATGATTATGCAGTCTGCTTTCTTTAAGCTTGCTGATATAATACCTCTTGCTGATGCTGTAAAATATCTTAAAGATGCTGTTGAACATTCCTATGGCAATAAGGGGCAGAATATTGTTGATATGAATAATGCAGCTATCGACAGAGGTATTGATGCGATTACAGAAGTTAGTGTACCTGCTTCTTGGACAGAGGCTGTTGACAGTGTGAATGAGGTTGTAACTGGTAATGATTTTGTAGATAAACTTTTGGTACCGATGAACAAGCTTGAAGGTGATAAGCTGCCTGTCAGTGCGTTTAAAGATTATGCTGATGGAACATTCCCCAGCGGTACAGCTGCTTATGAAAAGCGTGGCATTGCTATAAATGTACCGGAGTGGCAGATGGATACCTGTATTCAGTGTAATCAGTGTGCTTTTGTTTGTCCGCATGCTGCTATTCGTCCTGTAATTATGACTGCGGCGGAAGCTGCGGCTGCTCCTGTTACTTTACCGTCTAAACCTGCAATAGGTATTAAAGAAAAGAACTTCGCTATCAGCATATCTCCTTTAGACTGCACTGGCTGTGGCAACTGTGCTCAGGTATGTCCTGCTCCTAAAGGCAAGGCTTTGTTGATGAAACCGCTGGAAAGCCAGCTGGATAAAACTGCTGCTTGGGAATATAGCCAGCATGAAGTAACTCCGAAGCAGAATCCGCTGAATAAAAAGACTGTAAAGGGTATTCAGTTTGAAAAGCCGCTTCTGGAGTTCAGCGGTGCTTGCGCAGGCTGTGGTGAAACTCCGTATGCAAAGCTTGTAACTCAGCTTGTTGGTGATCGTATGATGATTGCAAATGCGACAGGTTGTACTTCTATTTGGGGTGCTTCTGCACCATCTATGCCTTATACTAAAAACTGTCAAGGTCATGGACCAAGTTGGGCAAATTCTTTGTTTGAAGATAATGCAGAATATGGCTTAGGTATGTTCCTGGGTGTTAAGCAGTCTCGTGAACGTGTAGAAGAAATGGTTAAAGTGCTGTTGGCTGATGAATTGCCGGAAGATCTTAAGACTGTATTAAGCGATTGGCTGCTTCATGTTAATGACAGCGAAGGGACACGTGAACGTGCAGATGCCATGACTGCTATTTTGGACAAATATAAAGACAACTGTGAAAAATGTGCTGCCCTTTATGCAGAAAAACAGTTCTTTGTGAAACGCAGTCACTGGATTTTTGGCGGTGATGGTTGGGCTTATGATATTGGCTATGGCGGATTGGACCATGTACTGGCAACAGGTGAAAATGTCAATATCATGGTTTTTGATACAGAGGTATATTCCAATACCGGCGGTCAGTCTTCTAAATCTACCCCTACTGCGGCTATTGCTAAGTTTGCTGCCAGTGGTAAAAAGACTAAGAAGAAAGATTTGGGTATGATGGCCATGAGTTACGGCTATGTTTATGTAGCTCAGGTAGCTATGGGGGCTGATAAGAATCAGACATTAAAAGCTATTGCGGAAGCAGAAGCTTATGATGGACCTTCTTTGATAATTGCTTATGCTCCATGTATTAACCATGGTTTGAAAATTGGTATGGGATGCAGTCAGCTGGAAGAAAAAAGAGCTGTTGAATGCGGTTATTGGGCAACCTATCGTTATAATCCCCAGCTTAAGGAAGAGGGCAAGAATCCGTTTATTTTGGATTCTAAAGAACCTACAGCTAATTTCCGTGAATTCTTAATGGGTGAAGTTCGCTTTAGTTCTTTGCAGAAAATGTTCCCAGAAACTGCGGAAGCGTTGTTTGAAAAAACAGAAAAAGATGCAAAATTACGCCTTGAGGGGTATAAAAAACTGGCAGAAAAAGAATAAAATTATAATAACTTAATATCTTTTGTTCTAAAAATAAAGAATGCACTGCTTATTGCTATAATAATAAGCAGTGCATTTTTAATGCTGGTTTGGAAATAAAATAATTAGAAATTTCAATGATAAGTATATCACAAAGACTGTAAAACTAAAATCGTCAGACATGAAATTAGTTGGTTAAGTACGAATTTACATTTTAGAGATATTTTCATAAAAAATACTTGACAGGTAGTAACTGCCGGAAGGTACTATCTGAAGTAGAAACTTTTTGATAAGAAAGGTTTCAATCAAAAAATAGGAGTGATAAAAGATGAAAATATTAAACAAAAAATGTATTGACGATTATGAGTACTGCAACTATGTTTTTTAGCACAGTAGTTTATGCATCGGCAGTAAATCCTTATACAAATGTTGCACCTGTTTATTTACAAGGCAAGGAACAGGTAATGTATATTAAAGATAGAACAGATAAAATTTTTGCTGCAGCAGCTATTGATACCAGACATCCTTTACTTAATGGTGATTATGAGGTACCTAATGGTTGAAATCGCGAACTGCTTAATATAGATGGAGTTGCAGTTGAAAAATATGCACCTAAAGAAATTACTTCGGATAGAGTGGTACTTTTTATGCATGGAGGGGTTACGTTGGTGGATTACATAATCGTTATCGTAATTGGGGAATTCATCAAAGAGAACTTGCTGGTGAAGCTACTGTATTGGCAGTAGATTATAGAATTGCACCTGAATACAAATATGATGCTGTGACTGCCTATAAAGGCTTACTGAAAATTGGCTATGATCCGCAAAAAATAGTATTGGTAGGTGATTCTGCCGGAGATAATTTGGCTGCAGCATTAGCTTTATATTTGCGTGATCATAAAATTGCTTTACCGAAAGCAATGGTATTAATTTCACCGTGGGCTTATATGGGAACAGATTTGCCTTCGCATAAAAATAATATAGAAAAAGATCAAACTTTAGGCGAAAAAATACTCGCCTCGGTAATGAAATTGTTACTCCCAGTTATGCCAATGGCATTGACATAACACAGGCATATTTATCACCAATTTATGCAGATATAACTGGTCTTCCTCCTATGCTGATTACAGTTGGTGGTGATGAACTCCTTTTTGATGATGGGGTATTGTTGGGGGCACATGCTAAAGCTGCAGGCGTAGATGTTAAAACAATAATTTATCCTGGAATGTTGCACGATTGGACAATCTTACTTCCGGAATTGCTGGAAAGCAGAGCTATGGAAGCAGAGGTTTCTCAATTTATCAATAAGCATTTGCAGTGATTTAGCTGGGTAAAAATATTGCTGAAGCAGCAAAGGCACTGTATGACGGCTACACAGACGGCAACGATATTATTCGTTCGCA
>CAZQQK010000092.1:0-6124 GCA_964595445.1 uncultured Phascolarctobacterium sp. | reverse complement strand
GTATAATAGGATTTAGATTAGTTTTTTTTGTAAACAATAAAGTAACTACTATCATCCTGAAAGGAAGGGTTTAAAAATATGAAACCATATACAGTCCAAGAACTGGAGAGCTGCGGCTTTCTCTCCAAAATATTCGGCAGCAAGCCAACGGAAAACGGTTGGAAAGAACTTAATAATCTGCTTGCAGCTGCTAACTGTGCTGCAGATATCAGTGCAGAAGATGTAAAAGCCTCCCTTAAAAAGTGGGGTGTTAAATTCAATGATGACAACTTAAACCAACGCAGCAGCATTTACCGCAAACTAGCTGACGTAGTTTTTACTGAAGCCAAAAACGAAAATGATGAACTGTTTGTACAGCTTTCACATTTAAGCAGCATTTTAGAACTGCCGCCGCATCTCACAAAGCTGGCAGACAAAGGTGCAAAAACAGCAGCCTACTTCGTCCGCTGCCGCAATCTGCTGAATAACTGCGAAACACTGGACATCAAACAACTTAACAACTTGTTTGGTTATGATTATGAAGATTCTTTAGGTATCCGCAAACAGGTTTTTCAAGCACATTTTAATCAAAAATTTGATGTCATCAGCAAGGCAGCACGCTATACCCCTGAAGAAGAAGCTGCTTTTCGTGCAGACTGTGCTAAGCTGGATTTAGAATTTGAACTGAAAAACAATATCCAAAACGCCCTGGAAAAATATCGTGCTCTCTGGAATGCAGAACACCAAACCTTAGCTGATATCAAACAAGATGCCTTTCCGCAAAATTCAGGCGAAATCTGTCATGCCTATACCAACTGCGGCTTATGTGAAAATAAAACAGTAGAAATGGAAGATAATCTTTTTCAGCTTACCCGCAAATTCAACATAGACGAAACCGTTTCCTTTAAAGGCGAAAAAATTGAGCACCCAAAATTTACGGAAGAAATGACCGTTATTCAAGAACTTGGTGTATTCTTTCTCACTAATCAGAGAATCGTATATATAGGACAAAAGCACGCTTTCAACGTACCATTGCAGAATATAAGCAGTGCTGATTTTGACGGAGTCAACTTAGTAAAGTTCCATACACGCAACAGCAAAAAAGAAAATACCGACGTATTAATTAAATTCAGCGATGAAGCAGCAGGCGTAATTCATATACTCTTCAACAGAGTGCTCGAACAAAGCAGCACCTCTGCTTAAATTTTAAAGATACAAAAAATCCAGTTACTGATATGTATCCTCCCCAGTAAGGAGAGTACATATCAAGCTAACTGGATTTTTATTATTCATAAAATATACTTACCAGGCAGCAACAGTACCATCTGCCCGCGGTTCAGTAGCACCTGCCAAGATACCGTCAGTATTACGCCAAATAATTTCTCCTCTGCCAAAACTTGTATAATCATCCATGATATGTACATCATGTCCACGTTTACGCAATTGTTCAGCAACCTCCTTTGGTATGCTGTCTTCAAGCCAAACTTCTTTATCTTTAATCCACTGCCATCGCGGTGCATCCAAAGCAGCCTGTGGATTTAAATAAAAATCTAAGCTGTTCATAATTACCTGTACGTGCCCCTGCGGCTGCATATATGCTCCCATCACGCCAAAAGGCCCTACTGCTCTGCCGTCTTTAGTAAGAAAACCAGGAATAATTGTATGATAAGGCTTCTTGCGCGGCTGCAAGTAATCATCTGAATCTTTATCAAGACTAAAGCCAGCGCCACGGTCATTAAAGTTTATACCATAATCCGGAAGTACAACACCACTGCCAAAATCCTTGTAATTGCTCTGAATAAAGGAAACCATATTCCCCTCAGCATCAGCAGTACATAAATACACAGTTCCACCGCAAAACGGCTTACCTGCCTGCGGCAGCTGTGCCTGCTCACTAATAAGCAAACGTCGCTCATCAGCATATTCACAGCTGAGCATTTTTTCTACATCTGCCTGCATATAACGTGGATCTGCAATATATTTCATCCCATCTGCAAAAGCCAGCTTCATTGCTTCAATCTGCTTATGTATTCTCTCCTCCAGCGGCATATCAGAAAAATCAAAACCCTGCAAAATATTCAATGCCATAAGTGCAGTAATACCATGACCATTCGGCGGCATTTCCCAAACATCATAACCACGGTAATTTATATGCAGAGGCTGAACCCATTCAGCATGATAATCAGCCAAATCAGCAGCAGATATGTATCCGCCCGTAGCCTCACTGAAAGCTGCTATTTTTTCTGCTAACTCTCCTCGATAATAACTTTCACAATAGCTGTCTGCTAAAAGCCGCAGGGTTCGTGCCTGCTGCGGCAGACGAACCAATTCACCTGCTTTTGGTGCCTTACCATTAGGAGCAAATACACTGAACCAAGGAGCAACAGCAGGATTATCTTTATATTCACTAAGAAGCTCTATACCCTCCTGCCAAAAACGTGCTACTATTGGCGAAACAGGATAACCGTTCTCCGCATAATAAATTGCTGGTGCAAACAAAGCAGAAAACGGCAGCCTGCCAAAGCGTTTGTGCAGTTCTGCCCATGCTGACGGTGCTCCAGGAACAGTTACTGCTTTCCAGCCACGTAAAGGCATCTGCTTATATCCGTCTTTAAGAAGCACATCTGGTGTTAAGCCCTGCGGTGCATAACCACTGCCATTTATACCATATAACTTATCCTTTACCCAGACAATAGCAAAACAATCACTTCCCAAACCATTATTAGTAGGTTCAACAATCGTCTGACAAACAGCTGTCGCTATCGCAGCGTCAACAGCATTTCCACCCTGCTGCAAAATCTGTAATCCAGCCTGTGAAGCCAAAGGCTGTGAAGTACAAACCATTCCCCGCCTGGCATAAACAACTCGTCTTTGTGAAGTATATGGATATGCCTCGCCGTCAAAACGAATACACATATTATTCCTCCTATAAATTTTCTGCTTAAGCTTATCTTACCATCTCTCCCTAAAATTGTATAGCTATCAATAATTTGCTATATAAAAACGACTGCCTTTATAGATACATACCAAAAAGTTTAACTTTTCAGCAGCATATCATTATAACAGACAGCCGTTCATTATTCTTACTTATGCAAGACAGTCATTCATAAACTGAATTAATCCATCCTCCACTTCATTACGCAGACAAATTTCGTTATGAATCTCGTGTCTAAAGCCTGAATAAGCCTTTACTTTGATTTTATGACCACTATTCGCTAAAAGATTAGCTACATGATACAGACCTTCTCCATAATTACCGCATGGATCTTGATCTCCAGCAATAAGATAAGCAGGAATATCTTTAGGAACCATAGCAGCCCAAGCATCATTTTCAATAAAATGATACAACTGTACAAAATCATAGCATAATTCAAGTGTTGTATCAAAAGTATTAAACATATCTCCTGCATGATCTGCTACAATACGTGGATCTGTAGCAATCCAATCTGCCGGACTGTTGGGATTTTCTACTCTGTCTGTCATACCGCTGAAGACACGCTCAAACCATACACCGCATGGCTGATAAGGGTCTGCTTCATAAGCAGCAGTAAAATCAGGATTATTAAAAGCTTCTTCACAGCCTTTCCACTGAGAACAAACACCGCAAAGCAGCAAACCTTTAATATCATCACCGTAAATAGCAGCATAGGCACGTGCCAACATTGAACCCCAGCTATGTCCAAAAACAAAATACGGCAGCTCTGGATAAGCTTCCTTAGCAATATCATGCAAAGATTTTTCATCTTTCAGATAAGTCATATAACCACCGGAATGTGGATCACCTAAAGTACCTCCATCAAAACCAGTCTTTCCATGACCCAAATGGTCATCAGCAAAAACAACATAACCAGCTTCATTAAATTTATTTATCATGTGCAAATAACGGCGAGAATGTTCACCATAGCCATGAATAAGCTGAACTATACCTTTAGGTTCTCCCAAAGGAGTGTAAGACCACGCTTTGATAACATCTCTGCCGTTAGCAGATTTAAAGGATATTTCTCGGATTGACATAAAAGAATCCTCCCTTTGCAAAATTATCTTAAAATCATTGTAACACTCACTCAGACTGCTGTAAAGCAAACGTAATAAAGTCTAAAAATGTTTAACAAGAAATTAACAGTAATTAACTTAAGTTTCTTAATTTTTCTTTTTTTAAGGCATAAAAATACCGATCTCCTATCATTAACTTTTTAAGTCGAATAAGAGATCGGTAATAAAATTACGTTATCATCCTATGGATAATCTATTTACATACATTCCTTAACAGCTTCAGCCATACGTTTAATACCTTCTATAATGCGTTCATCAGGCATATTGGAATAGTTTATACGCATACTGCGGTCAGTTTTCTGATTTGGATAGAAAGCATCACCAATAACGCCAGCAACTTTCTTTTCAATACATTTATTGAATACTTTACGTGCACTAACGCCCTCAGGGAATGTAAGCCAAAGGAATAATCCACCTTCAGGATGTGTCCATTCTGTACCAGCCGGCAAATATTCTTCCATAGCTTTTAAAATCAAATCACGACGATGTTTATATAAAGCAATAATTTTACGAACATGCTCGTCTAAATCATATGTTTCCATATAAGCATCTGCTACACCTTGGTCAAAATTGGATGTATGCAAATCGGCACTTTGCTTAATTTTTACAAATTCAGTCAGCAAGCTATGTTCAGCGGCAATCCATCCTAAACGCAGACCAGGGCAGAAAATTTTAGAAAAAGTTCCAAGGAACATTACCAGACCCTTGGTATCCATAGATTTTAAAGACGGGAGAATTTCACCCTCATAACGCAGCTCACCATACGGATTATCCTCCAATACAGGCAAGTTATGTTTATTAACAACTTCCATAAACTTTTTGCGGCGTTCCATAGACCAGGTACGTCCAGTCGGGTTCTGGAAATCAGGAATTACATAAATAAATTTACAATTAGGGGTTGTTTCCAAAATTTTATCAAGTTCTTCAGGAATAAGACCGCCATTATCTGTAGGCACTTCTACAAATTCAGGTTCATAAGCATTAAAAGCATTCAATGCCCCAAGATAGGACGGACTTTCACAGAGAACTACATCTCCAGGATTCAAAAACAACTTTCCTGCAAAATCTAAACATTGCTGAGAGCCTGTAGTAATCAAAATATCATCAGGAGCAACTGCAGTATGATACTTATCAGCCATACGCTTAGCAATTTTAGCACGCAGAGAAGGTCTGCCCTCAGTAGTTGCATATTGCAGTAACTGACGACCTTCTTTTAAAACCAAGTCATGTGAAACCTTAGCGATTTCTTCTACAGGAAATAATTCCGGTGCCGGCAAACCGCCAGCAAATGAAATAATATCAGGTTGAGCAGTTAATTTTAACAGCTCACGAATTTCAGAAGCCTGCATACGCTCCATACGTTTTGCGAATTTCATATTCAAAACCTCTCTTCAAAAATCTAAACTATATATTTTCACCGTATCTTAAATTGTAACACCAGGCAAAAAAATGTACAAGCAAAAGGCATTTTTCAGAATATCTTGCTTGCACATTTTTTATTTTTTGTTAAATAGTTTACGATTTAATAAAACAAATTTCTCTTAACGAGCAAACTTTAGCACTCAATAAATTTTTCAAGTATTAATGCAAAAAAATTTTTCGCAGCAAATCCATGACCTTTATTGTATTTCATACACACTTAACGCTTCTAAGGCTAAGGCATAACCCGCAAACCCCAGTCCACAAATCTGTCCTATACAGCCAGCTGCTGTTACAGAGTGATGTCTAAACTCCTCACGCTGATGAATATTACTGATATGCACCTCTATCGCAGGAATATTAACAGCCTTCAACGCATCTAAAACAGCAACACTATAATGCGTTAAGGCAGCAGGATTTATAACAATACCATCAAAATTACCATAAGCCTTCTGTATGGCAGTAACAATATCACCTTCATAATTGCTTTGTAAAAGTTCCACTTCTACCCCTAAGCGTTCAGCAGCAGATTTTATATACGCACAAAGAGATTCATAATCCTTTCTTCCATAAATAGCTCTTTCACGCACCCCCAGAAGATTAATATTAGGGCCATTCAATACTAAAATTCTACGCATTTTCTTCATCTCTCTTAATAAAATATTTAATATAC
>CAZQQK010000091.1:0-6190 GCA_964595445.1 uncultured Phascolarctobacterium sp. | reverse complement strand
ATATTATATTTTATTATAGCGAAAAATATAATGCTTGTAAAGATACATTACTGTTCGAATGTCAAATTATATGTTATAATAATGACTAAGATTAAGAAACGTTTGTTTTGTATGGCGGTGAAGAAAATGGAAAAACTTGAAGGTATTATAGATGATATAGTATTTCAGAGCGATGATAATATGTTTTGTGTTTTGCGGATAGAAAGTAAATCACACGGACGTTTTTCTGTTGTCTATCACGGCAGTGCTCCGTATCTTGGAGAAAATGTAGCTCTTGAAGGAAATTGGATTGAGCATGCACGCTTTGGCAGACAGTTTGAGGCAGTATTACTTCAAGTTTTACAGCCTACATCTATTGCTGGCATTGAACGCTTTCTTGCTTCTGGTGCTATACGTGGTGTTGGCTCTGCAATAGCTTCCAGAATTGTGGAGCATTTTGGAACAGATACACTGGAGATTTTAGGTACTTACCCAGAGCGTTTGGCAGAAGTACGTGGAATTAGTGCAAAAAAAGCTGCACAAATTTCGGAAAGCTACCAAGGACTTTCTGGATTGCGTGAGCTGATGCTTTTCTTAGAATCCCATGGTGTAAGCAGTGGTTATGCAGCACGGTTGCAGGCTGTTTACGGCAGCAGTGCCATAACAAGAATAAAAGAAGACCCTTATAGTTTAGCTAGTGATATTAATGGTATTGGTTTTAGGACAGCAGATCGTATAGCTATGGCTATGGGAATGAAACCTAATTGCCAGCAGCGATTGGCTTCTGGTATAGCATACGCTTTAACACAGGCAGCTGGTGCAGGGCATACTTGTATACCAGAAGAACTGCTGGTACGTGAAACAGCACGTGCTCTTAATATAGATACCGCATCTATACAGGAAGTTTTCAGCAATCTTTTAGCTAATGATATGCTTCGTACCGAAGAAGTAGGCGGAGTGCGCTTGGTTTATCCAGAGTATTTGTATAGAGCAGAGGTACAGACAGCCAAACGGTTATTATCCTTACGCGATCAGGCGAAACCTGTGACACGTGTAAATGCAGATGACGTTATAAATAAATGGGAGAGCGAAGCTGGTATTAAACTAGCTGCTGCACAGCGTGAAGCTATTTATGCTTCTTTGGAACATGGAGTTTTTATTCTTACTGGTGGGCCTGGAACTGGTAAAACTACTGTCGTAAAAGGAATTTTGAATGTATTGGAGAAATCAGGTTGCCGTATTTTATTAGCTGCTCCTACTGGGCGAGCTGCACGACGTTTAGCAGAATCTGCTGGTCATCCAGCCGTTACTGTACATCGTCTTTTAGAATATCAGCCTACGGGAGAAGGTCTGCATTTTGGTAAAGATGATAGCGAACCATTGGATGCTGAAGCAATTATTATAGATGAAGCATCTATGATGGATATTAGTTTAACATATCATCTTTTAAAAGCTGTACCTGGTGGATGTCGTTTGATTTTTGTAGGCGACGTCGATCAACTTCCTTCAGTTGGTGCTGGTTCTGTATTAAAGGATATGATACGCTCTGGTAAAATGCCTGTTGTTCGGTTGGAAAATGTTTTCCGTCAGGCTGAAATTAGTCCTATAGTACGTAATGCTCATAAAATAAATAGAGGGCAGATGCCGGATTTTATTGAAGGTTTTAATAGCGAATTTTCTTTGACTGAATTTAAAAATGAACAGCAGGCAGCAGATTTTGTAGCGCGTGTTTATGCTGAGATTATTTCAGATGGTGATTGGCGTAAAGTACAGGTTATATCTCCCATGCATAAGAATCCGTGTGGTGTACAAAATCTCAATAAGTTACTACAGCAGTATATTAATCCTGCTGCAGCAGGAAAAGCTGAGGTAAATATACCTGGCAACGTACTGCGTGTAGGGGATAAGGTTATGCAGATACGTAATAACTATGAAAAGGACGTTTTTAACGGTGATATTGGCAGGGTAGTAAAAATAGAAGGGAAAAATGTTACTGTTATGTTTCCGGAAAGACCAGAAGGAGATTATGTAACCTATGCACAAGGTGATTTAGAGGAATTACAGTTAGCTTATGCAATGAGCGTACATAAATCTCAGGGCAGTGAGTATCCTTGTGTTATTTTGCTTATGGTACCAAGTCATTATATTATGTTGCAGCGTAATCTTTTATATACAGCAGTTACACGAGCTAAAAATAGAGTAATTATTGCAGGAAGTAAAAACGCCGTATTAACAGCTGTAGAAAATGACAGAACAAAAAAACGATACAGTTTATTGGCAGAGCGTTTGCAGGAAAACAGCGAGGTGTTTTAATGCGTAGATTTTGGCTGGAAACAGTTTATTCTTTGCGAGTTTTAAAAGAAATTATTTTTCCTCGACATTGTAAAATTTGTGAGATGCCTATTGAAACAGGATATGTCTGCGAATGCTGCCGTAAAAATTATCTTTTGCAGCGGTATATAAAAGGCATTCCCAGAGAAGAATATTTGGCAGGGCAAGCAGAGCCTTTGGCAACTGATATACTTGATAATATCTGGCTCTTGTATAAATATGATGGTGTTTACAAAGAAGCAATTCATAAAATAAAATTTGCTAATGAATCTGCCTTATTAGCTTTATTATCAGAAGAAACGGATATGGCACTTCCAGCAGCTAAGTTACGTTGGCTACAGCAGTTTGATATTATAACGAGTATACCTACTTCATCTGAAAGGCTTAAACAAAGAGGCTTTGATGTACCACAGGAAATTTTTTCTTCGCTGTTTGAACAGCGAAGCAGTTGTGTTTATATTGCTGATGTACTTGAACGTGTACGTCATACAGCACCTTTATATGAACTAAATCCAGAAGAACGGCGTGAAGAACTTGCTGGTTGTTTTATGTTAAATAAGAATTTAGACGTAAAAGGTAAACATATTCTTCTTTGTGATGATATTTTTACTACAGGCAGTACATTAACAGAAGCAGCAGAAGTTTTACGATATTCTGGAGCATCGAAAGTATCTGCATTGTCTTTGTGTGCTGCACAGGCAAATTGGTAAAATTAACAATATAAATCGAATGGATAAAAATTGAGGAGAAAAATTTGTTGACGAAAATAAAGAGTTTTGTTCGCCAAGAAATGATATTGTTTTTGGCGGTTTTGTTGGCAGTTTGCAGTTGTATTTTTCATATACCGCAGCTTGCTTATATAGATTTTGATGTTATTTGTGTTTTGCTTTCGTTAATGCTTGTAGTAGCAGGACTGCAAAGCATTAATTTTTTGGATTGGATAGCTGTAGAGTTGCTTAATATTTGCAGCAGTATGAGAATGATGGTATTAGTATTACTGCTTCTTACATATATCAGTTCAATGTTTGTTACCAATGATGTAGCATTGCTTACTTTTGTTCCTTTGGCTTTAGTTATAGGAAAAGCTTTAAAAATTGATATGGAAAGGATTGTAGTTTTACAGACATTGGCTGCTAATTTAGGCAGTATGTTTACTCCATTTGGGAATCCTCAGAATCTTTTTTTATATGCACATTATGGTTATAGTGCCGGAAAATTTTTAGGCTTAATGCTTTTACCTTGTATTTTATCGTTATTATATCTTGGCTTTTTGCTTTTTCATCGTCAAAATTGTCCACTAGTACTTCAATTGAAAAAGATTTCTTGTCCAAAGCCTTGGATATTAGGAATTTACCTGGCTTTATTATTTCTAAACATAACTGCTGTATTACATATATTAGATAAAGTTTTTGCTCTGATGATTACGATATTGATAGTATTTTTGATTAATAAAAGATTGTTCCTTAAAGTGGATTATAGTTTATTGTTAACATTTTGTGCTTTTTTTGTATTTATAGGTAATGTAAGTAATACAAGTGCAGTGGAATATTTAAAGCAGTCTATGCTTGGGTCGGCAGAAGGGACATATCTTGCAGGTTTATTTGTCAGCCAATTCATTAGTAATGTACCAGCAGCAATGTTATTAGCAGCATTGACAAAAGAAGCAGACGCCTTGCTGTTAGGTGTAAATATTGGTGGTTTAGGGACTATGATTGCTTCTATGGCAAGTGTTATTTCTTATAAATTATTTGTAGCAGAACATCCTTATCAAGCAGGAAAGTATGTAAGAACATTTTTATATTATAATTTTGCTGGATTGTTGTTTTTAGGAATCTTGGTATATTTTATTCTGATAAAGGAGTAAGCATGAAATCTAAACGCTGGATAATGCATGTAGACATGGATGCCTTTTTTGCTTCTGTGGAAGTTCTTGACAATCCTGATTTAATTGGAAAACCTGTAATTGTGGGCGGTCAGAGTATGAGAGGCGTAGTATCAACTTGTTCTTATGAAGCACGCAGTTATGGGGTTCATTCTGCTATGCCAATGGTACAGGCTAAAAGATTGTGCCCTAATGGAATTTATGTTACTTGCAGAATGGAACGTTATCTTAAAGTTTCGAATCAGATTATGCATATTTTTCATGAGTTTTCTCCTCTTGTAGAACAGTTATCAATAGATGAGGCATTTTTAGATATTTCTGGCATGGAACGTCTATATGGAAGTCATCAGCAAATTGGCTTTTTAGTTAAGCAGCGGATAAAGCAGGAAATAGGGCTTAATGCTTCTGTGGGAATAGCACCTAATAAGTTTTTGGCAAAGTTAGCATCTGATATGGAAAAACCTAATGGTTTTACTATAATTGAACATGAAAATGCACGTAGTTTTATTGCACCTTTAGCAGTAGATAAAATTTTTGGGATAGGTAAGAAAGCAAAGCAGATATTGTTGCAATTTGGAATAGAACGAATAGGACAGCTTGTAGATGCAGAGGAGAACGTGTTGAAGAGAGTGTTTGGAAAAAATGCAGAAACAGTACGACTTCTTGCTTTAGGAATAGATGAGCGTAGGGTTGTAAGTAACTATGAACAGCAATCTATTGGAAGAGAAATTACTTTTGAACAAGATTTACATGGATATTCTCAATGCCAACAAGCTTTATTACATCTTAGTGAACTTGTTGGCTATCGTCTGCGTAGCAGGGGATATTATGGTCATACATTAACTTTGAAAATTAAGTATTCAGATTTTAAAACGCATAGCCGCAGTATTACTTCAGAAATTGATATTTTTAATGATGAGGAAATTTATCATCTTGCTGTTGATTTATTAAGGCAAGCAACATTGGCTGATAGTGTACGATTGCTTGGTATTACTATTAGTGGACTTAGTAAAGGTGAAAGTATGTCTTTATGTTTTGAAAATGATGAGCGCAAAAAGCAACGCAGTAAGTTGACGGATGATTTAAAAAGGCGTTTTGGAGAAAATGTTATTCATAGAGGTTTTTGATATATTTTTTGTACGCAATTAGTTAACCGAATAATAAAAACGGTTGACTAAGTTAAGTGCTTAGTCTATAATAGTCAGAGATGAAAAGAATATAAATTTTAAACTCTGTATAGAATTAAAATGATGTTTATAGAGAAACACTATTTTTGATTCATTTAATATTTTTAAGGTTGGTATATACTTATGACAACAAAGATAGATGAAAAAAATAATATTGTTAGAGAAGATAGCATTTATATCAAAGAGCATCCTCATAGAGCAAATATAAACAAAACTTCGGAAATGACAAAGGTAGCATTGATGGTAGCTATGAACTGTATATCTGCTTATATTATTATTCCGCTGCCGTTTTCTATGTCACCAATAGCTTTACAAACTTTAATTGTAAATCTTACTGGCTATGTATTAAATACAAAGCAGGCATTCATGACAATGTTGGTATACCTTTTGGTAGGTCTTGTAGGTGTACCTGTATTTACGGGTGGATCGGCAGGTTTTGGTAAGTTATTTGGGCCTACCGGTGGATATTTGTTTGGCTTTTTATTTGCTGCTGTATTTATTGCATATTTTAAAGGGCAGAAGTATAGCTTTAAGCGTTATGTACTGCTTGGTTGTATGTTGGGAATACCAATTATTTATGCTTTAGGTGTAGCGCAATTAAAATTGATTACTGGAATGCCTTGGGATAAAGCTTTTCTCACTGGTGCATTACCGTTTATTCCTTTAGATGTTGTTAAGTGTTTTGCTGCTGCAATTATTGCAAAACCTATTAATCATGTTTTTTATAATAGTACACGATAGATGATGGATAATTAATCAATATTCTTTCAATAGCTTTGGTGATTGCAGTATATTCTATATATCATTAGTG
>CAZQQK010000090.1:0-6273 GCA_964595445.1 uncultured Phascolarctobacterium sp. | reverse complement strand
TATATAATGTTTAGCCAGCGTATATCAATACAGAGATTGTATAGATAACGCTAATTTTTCTAAAGGAGCGAATGAGATACTATGAAATATATGACTGGGAATGAAATCCGCGAAAAGTTTTTAAAGTTTTTCCAGGATAGAGGTCATCTTATGTTGCCCAGTGCTTCACTTATTCCGCAGGATGATCCAACTTTGCTGATTATTGGTGCTGGTATGGCACCGTTTAAGCCATTCTTTACAGGAAAAATGAAACCGCCATCTACTCGCATCACTACTTGCCAGAAATGTGTGCGTACTGGCGATATTGAAAATGTTGGCCGTACTGCTCGCCATCATACTTATTTTGAAATGCTTGGTAACTTTTCTTTTGGCGATTATTTTAAGAAGGAAGTTATTCCTTGGAGTTGGGAATTTTTAACTAAAGAATTGGAATTACCGGCAGAGAAACTTTGGATTACTATTCACACTGAAGATGATGAAGCTTTTGACATTTGGCATAATACAGTTGGTGTACCAAAAGAACGTATTGTTCGTTTAGAGGATAACTGGTGGGAGATTGGCAGCGGTCCTTGTGGTCCCGATTCTGAAATTCATATAGATCTAGGTCCTGAACGTGGCTGTGGTAAGACTACATGTGCTCCTGGCTGCGATTGTGACCGTTTCTTAGAGATTTGGAATTTAGTGTTTACTCAATTTAATCAGATGCCGGATGGAACTTATCCGCCGTTAAAAAATAAGAATATTGATACAGGTGCAGGCTTGGAGCGTTTGGCAAGCGTTGTTCAAGGCAAACCTTCTAATTTTGAAACGGATCTGATTTTCCCTATTATTGAATATGCTGCTAAAATTGCTGGTGTGGAATACGGTAAGCATAAAGATACAGATGTATCACTTAAAGTTATAGCTGACCATGCTCGCAGTATGACTTTTATGATTGGTGATGGTATTCTTCCTTCTAATGAAGGACGCGGTTATGTACTGCGCCGAATTTTACGCCGTGCTATTCGTCATGCTAGACTTATCGGTATCAACGAGATGTTTCTTGTTGGGGCTGTTGATGTTGTGTTAAATATGTTTGGACACGTTTATCCTAACTTACTTGAGAAGGCTGAATTTATTAAAAAAGTTGTAGAAATGGAAGAAACAAGTTTCTTGCGTACTTTAAAACAAGGCTGTGAGCTTTTAAATGAAGAAATCGAGAAACTTAAGGCTTCTGGTAAAACTGTTTTGGATGGCAATGCAGCTTTTAAGTTGAATGATACCTTTGGCTTTCCATGGGAACTTACAGAAGAAATTCTGGAAGAGCAGGGAATGAGTATGGACAAGGAAGGCTTTGAAAAGGCTCTTGAAGTACAGCGTCAAATGGCACGTGATGCTCGTAATGATAAAGATGGTCGTCCTGTAGTTTATAATACCAGCGGCATTGATGTTGCTGCTCTTAAAGTAGATGAATCTGCTGTTAATGCTAAAATTGTTAAGTTGTATCCTGCACGTGATGCACAGCCAATCGAAAACGCTGCTGATGGTACTGAGGTAGCAGTGATTTGTGATATTACTGCTTTTCATGCTGAAGGCGGTGGGCAATTAGGTGATATTGGTACTATTACAGCACCAACTGGCATAATTGATGTACATTTAACAAAAAAACTTCCAGATGGTGCAGTAATTATGCTTGGTACTGTTACTGAGGGTACTGTTTCTGTAAATGAAAATGTAGTTTTTTCTGTAGATAAAGCACGTAAGATGGATATTGCTCGTAATCATACAGCAACGCATCTTTTGCATGCTGCACTAAAACAAGTTTTAGGAAACCATGTAAATCAAGCAGGCAGTTATGTAGGCCCTGATCGTTTACGTTTTGACTTTTCTCACTTCTCTCAAGTTACAGATGATGAGTTAAAGCAGGTTGAAGCAATTGTGAATGAGCAGATTTTAGTAGGAAGAAATGTACAGATTGAAGAATTACCTATAGAAGAAGCTAAGAAAAAAGGAGCTACTGCGTTATTTGGTGAAAAATACGGTAACATAGTACGTGTTGTAACTGTACCTGATTTTTCTATGGAATTTTGCGGTGGCAGTCATGTTAGCAATACTGCTCAAATCGGTATGTTTAAAATTGTCAGCGAGGGTTCAAGCGGTGCAGGAGTACGCCGTATTGAAGCTGTAACTGGACGTGGTGCAGTAGCACACGTAAAAGCTATTGAAGATATGTTAAAGACAATGGCTGTAGAACTTAAATGCCGTACTTGTGATGTACCTGGTCGTTTGGAAATATTACAGGCAGAGTTAAGAGCTGCTAATAAAAAAGCTGAAGAATTGGCTGCTGAAATAGCTAAAGCACAAGTAAGCAATGTTGCAGATCAAGTAAGAGATGCAAATGGTATACCAGTTTTAATTCAAAAGGTTAATGCTGATAGTGTTGATGCTTTACGTAATTTGGGAGATCAAATGCGTGATAAAGTTGGTGGAGTGGTTGTCTTGGCTGCTATTATAGGCGGTAAAGTAAATATTCTAACCATGGCAACTAAAGAAGCTGTTACTAAAGGCGTTCATGCTGGCAACATTGTCAAAACTGTAGCTAAACTTTGCGGCGGCGGCGGCGGCGGCCGTCCTGATATGGCACAAGCTGGTGCTAAGGATATAACTAAGGTTGATGAAGCACTGGCAGCTGCTTATGATGTTATTACTGGAATGGTAAAATAAGTTTAGTTATAAAAGTTTTCTGATAGCTATGATTGCAATGTGGCTTTTGAAAAAAATGTTAGTATAATATAAATAGTATATATTGCTTTTTTTGTAAAAATAAGGTATCATAATGCTATAAAAAACTAATGAGAAGAGGTACTGTTTAATGAAAAAAACTTTGCTTACACTGATAATGACTTTGGTTTTGGCTTTAGGCTGTGTAACTAGTGCTTTTGCAGCTGAAACTTTGGGATATGTTAATGTTGAGCGTATATTCCGTAGTTATCCTGATATTAAGACTACTATGAGCGTAATTGACTTGGAACGGCAAAAAGCTGAGTCCGAATTTAATCAAAAAGCGCCTAATTTGGATGATAAGGGTAAACGTGAATTGAGCGAAAAATTACTTGCCCAGGTAGACAAGAAAGAAGAGTCTTTGATGAAGCCTATTCGCGAGAAGATTTACAAAGCTATTAGTCAAGTTGCTAAAGCTAATGGTATTGAGAATGTAGTAAACGCTAATGCTATGGTATTTGGTGGCAAAGATCTTACAGAAGAGGTTATTGCCAATATCAACACTGCTAAATAAATGTATAAAAACTGTCGCTTTATATGCGGCAGTTTTTTTATGAGTTATAAGCATAAGAGGTATTTACATGAAGAAGATTTTTTTATTATTGATTGTATTGTTAATGCTTTTAACAGGCTGTGGCAAAATTACTGATGCTGAAAGTACGGGAAACAGTAATTTTAAAATAACAGATGAAACTGGTGTAACAACAGTATTTGTTAAAGCTCCTCAGCGTATTTTAACATTAGCAATGAGCAGTGATGCTATTGTAATGGGATTGGGTTTGGAAGATAAGCTTGTTGCAGTCAATTATTTAGCAGATGATCCAGTAAGCAGTAATATTGTAAAACAAGCAGAAAGAATACCATATAAAATTAAGAATCCTTCAATAGAAGAAATTATAGCAATTAAACCTGATGTTATTTTTGTTTATGATTGGATTGGTATGAATCGCATAGAAAATCTACGTACATTAGGTTTAAAAGTTATAGTATTAAAAGAACCTGCAACATTAGAAGATATTCATTCAAATATTAATACGATAGCATGTAGTTTAGATAAAAAAACTTCTGGCGAACAGTTGATACAGTTAATGAATAATAAATTAGAAGAGATTAAAGAAAATTTAGCTGATTTAAAAATTCAACAGAAAAAAAGTCTGGTGTTAGTTTCACTTATGACATCATATGGTGGAGAAGGCTGTATTTTTGATGAGATGTGTAAGCAAGCTGGTGTGATTAATGGTTTATCAGCAGCAGGAATAAAGAATGGACAGGTTTTAACAAAGGAAATGTTGGTAAAAATAAATCCAGATTTTTTGATTATGCCTGTATATAATAATCATAAAACCTTTGATATAGATAAATATAATAAAGAGTTTTTGGATGATCCATCATTAAAAACGATGAAAGCAATTAAAACTAATCAGTTGTTTTATCCCAAAGAAGGATATATTTATAATTGCTCTCAAGATTTTGTTTTTGGTGTCCAGGAGATAGCATATCTAGCTTATGGTGAAATATTTGCTCAAGGTGAAGCACAACATCTTAGGGTAAGTGAATAATGAATTTTAAAGTTTTGTGTTGCTATCAATCTTTAGTTAGCATAAAAAGTAAGAAAAAAGAGACTTTATCTAATCTCTGCGAGTTTAATCTGCACAGATAGGTAAAGTCTCTTTTAATTTGTTGTTTATTTTTAATCATCAAAACGTTCAGGAAAGAAAATATGTAAAGTTTTTTCGTCAACTGTTTTCCCGAACTTGTTGCCTATAATGAATAAAATAAGGGATAAAGCAATGCCTATTACTATTTGATGCAGGCTCATAAATTTTATTTTTAATGTCATAGTTAAGCAATATATTAATACACCGCCGCACATAGCCGTAATTGCACCATATTTATTAGCTTTTGGCCAGAAAAGACCAAAAATCAAAACCCAGAAGAATGCTGTTTCAAGACCACCGAAAGCAAACATATTAATTTGCCAAATAACACTTGGCGGATTTATTGCTATGATATATACCAATATACCTAAAATAACAGTAGCAGCTAAACTATAAAAACGTATTTGACTATTACTAAGTTGTTTATTAGTTTCTCCTTTGATATTCATATAAACATCTTTGACTATTGAAGATGAAGAGGCAAGCAGTAAAGATGAAACTGTAGAAATTGTAGCTGCAATTGGACCTATAATTATAACACCTGCCCAAAAAGGAGAAAGGCTTTTTACTATTGCTAGAGGCATAATATTATCTACGCTGTTTCCATAAGCAGTAATTGTATCGGTGAGAATTCCTTTGCTGATAATACCTATCCAAGTTGCTACCAATGTCATGGCACCGATTACTATAGTCCCTATAATTATAGCACGGTGCAGTGCTTTGGTATCTTTATAACTTATACCTCGTACTACGGACTGAGGCAATGCCAGTGTACAGATACCAACAAGCAGCCATTGGCTTATATAAAGAGATATTGGCATTTTACCTCGCGATAATGGTTCTAACATGTCAGGATGCTGGGTAGAAATATAGTACATTATTTTTTCGAAACCACCACCAGCATGCATCATTCCACCCATAAGTATACACATTCCTATAATCATAGCAACAGCACAGCAGGCATCGGTAATAGCTACTCCTTTAAAACCACCTATTGTAGTGTAAAAAACAACTATTAATCCGAACATTGTTAAACCTGTTATATAGGAAAAACCTGTTACTGCTTCAAAAAGTTTGGCTGCTCCAACAAATTGAGCTACCATAGTAGCACAGAAGAAAGCAACAATTACAAGAGCTGATAAATTAGCAAGAAAATTAGAATGATAACGAGCTCTCAATATGTCTATAATTGTTACAGCATCAATTTCGCGTGCTATAAGAGCAATCTTTTTACCAAAAACACCTAATACAAGAAAAATTACAACTACTTGAACAATAGCCATGTAAAGCCAACCATAGCCTATAATCCATGCCATACCGGGACCGCCGACGAAAGTGCTGACACTGCTGTAGGTAGCAGCTGTAGTCATTGCCAGAACAAAACCGCCAAGAGTACGACCGCCGATAAAATAATCTTTGGCAAAATCTTTTTGTCTATTCTCTTTAGATGTTCGTTGAATATATGCACTTATAGCCAGCATAGCTAATAAAAAAATCAATACTGGAACAAGGTTGATAAAACTATTCATGGAATTCCTCCTTATGATCATCAAGGTCGAAATTGATGAATACTTTCTTCGTTAGAAATATTGTTACTAGGACAGCAAAAATCCAGGTTCCTACACAGCCACCCCAAACCCAAAGAGGAGTATGCCAAAGAGAAATATCTACTTCTGCTAGTCCAAAGCCTGCCAAGTACCAAAAAATAATTACTGCTAAAGTTGCAGTAATAGTTGCTTTAGCTTCACGGTTAGCTTGGCGAAATTTTTCACTTCGCTTCATCACAAAAAGCTCCTTCCAATTAGATATTTAACTTATGAATACTTATAAAAAATATTGTATCACAGATTATAGA
>CAZQQK010000089.1:0-6424 GCA_964595445.1 uncultured Phascolarctobacterium sp. | reverse complement strand
TAAATAACGCTTACATTTTCAGAGTCTCTGAGAATAACGTAATTGTTATTCTTGGAGACTCTTTTTGTTATCTGGAGGTAATTATGGAGAATAGAAGGAAGAAATTACTTTTTATGGGGATTTTATTAAGTGGATGTATATTTACTAGTATAATGCATAATTTTAGTGATAGTGCTGATAATGATAAATTCAGTATTAAAACAGAAACTGAAAAACAGCAAGTATATAAAAAAACAAAATATATAAAAGTTTATGTAAGTGGAGCTGTTAGTTTACCAGGTATTTATGAACTACCTTTAGATAGCCGAGCGGAAGATGCTGTAGCAGCTGCTGGAGGACTGATAGAATCAGCTGATGTAAATAGAGTGAATTTAGCACGTAAGCTTAAAGATGGTTATCAAGTTAATGTTCCTATAATAAAAAATCGGATTTTAAACGGTAAGGAGAGTAAAACAAACAGTGAAAAACAGCTTAGTACAGCTGATGAGCAACAAGTTCAGCATCAGCAGAAGGTGAAAATAAACAGTGCAGATGTTCAAGAACTTGAACAACTTCCAGGGATTGGTCCTGCTATGGCACAAAGAATAATTTACGAGCGAGAGAAAAAGCGTTTTTCTGATGTAGATGATCTCTTGCGTGTAAAAGGGATAGGAAAAGCTAAGTTGAGAAAGATTAAGGATTTGGTAGAAATTGATTAGAATACATTATTTATATTATGGAACTGTTTTTTTCTTATTAGGATTATTTTTATCCTTACAGGAAGTGTTTCTGGATTATAAAAGTTGTTGTATTTATTTTTGGGGTTTAGCTGTTTGTCTTTGGTTAGCTGCAATTAAAATAAGCACAGCGAAGGTAACAGCAATATTTATAGCAGGAAGTTTTTTGTTTACAGGTATAGGATGTGGTTTGAATACAGGTCAGTCTGCTGAAATGCAATTGAGAAAATTTATAGGACAGCAGGTTGTGGTTCGTGGAAGTGTAGAGTTTACATCTTTAAGTTATAATGAATCTTATGTAAGTATGATTATTAAGGTCCGAGAAATGTCAGGAACAGCAGAAAATATTCCTTATAATGGTCGTTTGAGGCTGTTGCTAAAAGATAGTGAAAAATTTACGGCAGGAGAAGTCATTGTTGTTGGTAAGTTGGATAAATTGCCAAACTTTCGTAATCCAGGAGGGTTTAATGCAAAAATATATAATCGAATAAATTTTTTAGGTGGTAGATTATTGGAGGCAAAGCTGCTATCCAAAAAGAAAGAAATAAATTTTAGGCAGAGATTGGAATTATTACAGGCTGATTTATGTAACCGAATAACAGCATTGACCGGAAAAACAGAAGGAGCTATTCTTAGTGGTATGGTATTTGGCGGAAGCAGTAGACTTAGTGAAGAAACTAGAACTTTGTTTGCTGTAAATGGCATTGCTCATTTGCTGTCTGTTTCCGGTACTCATATTATTATGTTTACAGGTTTACTGATGGCTTTGTTGCAACCTTTACCAAAAACTTGGCGTAAATTAATTATAGTTATTTTATTGATGCTTTATGCAGGATTATGTGGATTAAGACCTCCTGTATTGCGCGCTCTTTTAATGAGTTCGGTACTTTTGTTGGGAGGGAGAGGAGCAGAACGTGGGCGTTTATTTTGTTTAACAGCTGTTTTTTTATTGATTTATCAACCTTTATGGTTACTGGATATAGGCTTTCAGTTATCATTTGGAGCAGCTGCTGGTCTTTTATGGCTTTTTCCTGCATGTAAACGTTGGTTGCCGCAGTTTATACCTGATATAATAAAAGAGGCTATGGCAGTTACTTTAGCCGCACAGTTAGCTGTTATGCCGTTGGAAATATACTATTTTCATCAAGTTTCGATAATATCTCTATTGAGTAATGTATTACTTGTACCTGTATTGGAAACAGCAGCACAGCTGGCTTTAGCAGGATGTTTATTACCATGCGGGGAATATTTTTTACAGGCAGCGGTTTGGCTTTTGAAACAAGTGCTTATACAAGCTGAATATTTAGCAGCATTACCTTATAGTACACTTGTTATAGGAGAAATGCCAGCATATTGCATTATTTTATATTATGCAGTAATAGCTTTAGCTGCTGATTTTTCCTGCTTACAGTATCTTTGCAACAGGGAACGTTATATTTTAATTTCTTCGTTTATTTGCATAATTTCTGTTATTTTTATGTATCAGCAATTGCGTACTTTGCCTCTTAGGGTCTACTTTATGGATGTAGGACAGGGAGATTGTACAGTTGTAATAACTCCGAAACAAAAGGTTGTAGTTATAGATACTGGAGGTTTAAAAAATTTTTCTACGGGCAGCAGAATTATAGTGCCGTTTTTACGTTCATTGGGGTATAATACTATTGATATTTTGATTCTCAGTCACTATGACTATGATCACATAGGCGGTGTACCTGATTTATTAAAGCAGATGCAGGTGAAAAGAATAATTCTTCCAAAAGAGTTTTTAAGTGAAGACAATAAAAGCTTGTATAGGCAGATATTACTGTTGTCTAATAAGTCTCAAGTGAGTGAGGCTGCAATTGGACAAATATTTTCATTAGATAATAGAATAAAATTCAAAATTATTGATGTTCCGCATGATATGATTATGGGAAACGAAGCAAGTACATTGGCTGCTATTGAAAGTCCGTATGGGAACTTACTGTTTACTGGAGATTTAGGAGCGGAAAGAGAGGCTGACTTACAGCTTGTTGAAAAATATACAGTACTTAAAGTTGCTCATCATGGCTCACGTTACAGCAGTACAGATGAATTTTTACAGCAAGTAAAACCTAAATTGGCTGTAATTTCTTGTGGTTATGCAAATCGTTATGGTCATCCGCATGAAGAAACTATTTCAAGGCTTAAATGGAGTGGCTGTCGTATTTTACGTACAGATGAATATGGATGTATAAATATTGTGCTTAACAAAGATGATTTATTGCATTGTTATTCCTATAAAAATTATCGTTGGCAAAGATTGTGAAATTTATAGGAAAGTATTATGAATCTTAAGTTTTAATATTATTTATATCGTAATACTGACTTGCTATTTAAATAATCTGGTGATAAAATCGAAAGCAATATAGTTGATACGATATTGTAGTTCACTGTAAATAATAAAGAAAAGAGTTTATATATGGATATTACAGCACAAAAAATGTTGTCTGAATTAAAGAATAAATCATTGCCAAAAGTACAGGTAATTGTTTTATATGGCGAAGAACAATTTTATCGCAGTGAATTGCTTAAAATTTTTACGGAATATATTTTTACTGATATAAATGATGCCGACAGAGAGATAAGCATTTTTGAAAAAGATACTGATTTACGAGAACTTCAAGCTGTCATTAATTCTTATCCTTTCTTTTGCTCTCAATCACTGGTTATATTACAGGATGAAAAACTGTTAGCAGTAAGAAATAATAAAGATGAAGAAAAAAATACTGAAAAGCAATCGGTGGTCTTTGATAAACTTACAGAAATTATTTCTGACGTACCAGATTATTGTACATTAGTTATTAGTACAGCTAAGTTAGATAAACGTACAAAATTTTATAAAGCTTTGAAAAAAAGTGCACTTTTATGCAGTTGCGATCCTATACGTTCATATAATATTGAACCATGGCTGAATGAACAGGCAAGACTGTATGGTGCAGAGTTTGAGCATGAGGCTATTGGTTTGATTATGGCTTATTTGGAACCTGTAGATAATGTACCATTACAGCTGTTGCAGCAGGAGCTTGCTAAGTTGGCTGTTTATGCTGGTGAGCGTAAAGTATGGTCTAAACAAGATGTTGCAGAAGTTTTTGTAAGCTTGCCGCAGGTTTCTGATTTTGCTTTGATAAATTTTATTTCACAACGAAAACTAAAAAATGCTTTAGAAACTTTAGCTGCTGATAAAAAATCTGGTAAAAATATGTTGCTTATAGCTGCTTCAATTAGTGCAAAATTACGTAAGCTTCTGCGTTATTTGGAACTTAAAAATAAAAATTACGAGCAGAAAGAAATCATTGGTGAGCTTGAGATAAAGAACTTTTATGTAATAAAGATGTTAGCTCAGGAAAGCAGAAATTTTAATGAGCGATTGCTTAGAGAGGCTTTATTAGAGTTAGATTCTATGAATGAAAGGATACGTAGAGGAGAAAAAGACTATGTGATATTAGAAAAAATAATAGTGTGCTTATTGGCGTCTGCTAACTGATTGTTGCCATAGAAGAAAATAAAACTGGACAAGGCGCTTAAATTTCTGTTATAATATGAGTAAATAGTCAACGAGGACTTTTTTAGGTGAGGGTGTATACCATCTTTTCACTTAGAAAAGTCTTTTTGTTTTAGTTAACAATTTCCGTATTGATGAATTATTGTTATAAAGGAGTACTTAATTATGAACAACAAAGATTTACTGTATGTGATTAAACCGCAACAGCAGAATGAGCAAACCCTGCGTGAGCTTTTAGCTAAACATCCGGAAATACAGTTTGTTTCATTGATGGGTGTAGATTTTGCTGGGAATGATACTGATGAAAAAATTCCTATGAAAATTTTTCTGAATGATATGCAGGATTTTTTAGAAGGAAATGCTGCGCAGACTGATGGATCTTCTGTTGTACTTACTGGTATTGCGACTTTGAATAATGCACGTGTAGATATGACTGTTGATAAAACAGTAAACTGGTTTGTTGACTATAATTATGAACATTTTGATCCAGAAAGCGGACGCATGATTGGTACTTTGCGTATTCCATGCTATTTGCTGCATAATGGCAATTATGTAGATTCCCGTTCTATTTTAAATAATACTCTACAATATGTTGAAAAAGAAATTATTGAGCTGTTTAAAGAGCATCCTGTTATTCCTGGCTTAGAGCATGTAGATCCGCAGGAGATAGATCATTTGCTGTTTACCAGTGCTACTGAGTTGGAGTTTTGGGTAAAAACTCCGCGTGAGGATGCACCTTTAGAAGCACTTACATCTTCACAGATTATGCAAGAGCAGTATTGGCAGCGTACACGTGGAAATGTACGTACTGCTTTGGAGCAGACAATCCAGACATTGGAACTTTATGGACTTGAGCCGGAAATGGGTCATAAAGAGTGCGGCGGTGTAAAAGGTCAGATTGATGGTGCCGGACATATGACGCATGTTATGGAACAGTTAGAAGTAGACTGGAAATTTAGTGATGGTGTACAGACTGCTGATAATGAACTTTTGGCGAGAATTATTGTCAAAGAAGTTTTCCGTATGAATGGTCTAGAGGTATCTTTCCAAGCTAAACCGATTCCAGGGGTAGCAGGCAGTGGTGAGCATACGCATGTTGGTATGGCTGCAAAAATGAAAGACGGCAAAATAATTAATTTGTTCTCTCCCAAAGATATGCACAAAGACTTTTTATCTGCTGTTGGCTATGGAGCTATGATGGGACTTTTAAAAAATTACGAGGTTATCAATCCGTTTATTTCCTGTACAATTGATTCACTTAATCGTTTAAAACCTGGTTTTGAAGCACCGGTTTGCATTGTTACAAGTTTGGGATTGAGTCCGGAAAATCCATCACGCAATAGAACTATTTTGGCTGGCTTGATACGTGATTTGGATAATCCTAAAGCTACACGTATTGAAATGCGTTCTCCAAATCCTTATACTAATACATATATTGCTATTGCGGCATTTTATCTTTCCTGCTTAGATGGTATTAAAGCTTGTGTTTGTGCAGGTAAGGATTTAAAGGCTTTGGAAAAAGAAATTTCCAAAAAAGCTGGAGATGAAGGTTTCTATTTGGATAAGGAACGCCAATACCGTACAGAAGATGATGTTTTTGAAGATTTTTCAGCAGCAGAGCGTAATAGATTGTTTGGTGAGCCTCCTGCTACAGTTTGGGAAAATCTGAGTGCATTTAAAAAGTATCCGGAAAAGGTTGCCGTACTTACTCAGGGAAGTATTTTGAAAAAAGAATATATTGAGTCTTTTATGCAAGGTGCGTTAATACGCTGGAAAACAGAACTTCTTACACGTCTTATACCAGAAAACTATCAAGCTGTAGTTGAAATGAAGCGACTGCATAATCAAGAAACATGTACTGACTGTGACTTGGCTATGTGGCATAAAATTCAACAGCTTCGTGCTAAGTTGGCAAAGGATTCATTTGAGGAGAAAAGCATTTTTACCGCTATTCGTAAAGCAATAGCTGATGGTGATTATGATAAAGCCTCAAAGTTAAAGGTAGAAATGGTTGCTACAATGGAGCAGCTAAATACTTTGTATCATGACTATAAACAAAATATTATTGATTAACTAAGACATTTAAATGGCTGACAGAAAAGATGGATAATTTTCTGTCAGCTATTTTTTGCAATTGTTGTTATATTTCGCAGTAATGATTGGGGTATGGTATAATATAATTAAT
>CAZQQK010000088.1:0-6533 GCA_964595445.1 uncultured Phascolarctobacterium sp. | reverse complement strand
TTATAAGTATTAACAATAAACTATACTTATAATGCTAAAACAGCAAACATCGTATTTACGAAAGGAGCAATAGCTGTGATAAAAATAAAATGCAGACAGTTTAAACTTATCGCAGCATTCTGCCTGCTCAGCTGTCTTTCACCAGCAGCCGCTCAAGCTAAGCGGATGAATATCATATATATACCTTTAGACAACAGACCCGTATGCTCCTCTTATGTCAAACAGACTATGGAAGCAGCAGGCTGTAATATAATAATGCCTCCTAAAAAATATATTGCTGATAACGAAACTGACGGAAATCCCGATGCAATTTGGGAATGGTTACAGCATAAAGCCCCTAAAGCTGATGCTGCAGTGATAAGCACCGATTCTCTTATTTATGGTGGTTTAGTTGCCTCACGTACACATAACATAAGTCAGCAAATATTACAGGAACGATTAAAACATATCTATGCACTAAAAACTACACTTCCAATAAAACTGTATGCCTTTTCCACAATTATGCGAACACCTCGTGCCAGCAAAGGACGTGTAGAACCGCCATATTATGAAGCTATAGGTTCAGCTATTTTTACTTATAGTCAGCTGCTGGATAAAAAGGATCAAGGAAAACTTTTACCAACAGAAGCATTGCTAATGCAGGCATTAGAACGTAATCTAAAAAAATCAGATCTTGGTGATTGGCTGAAACGCCGTGAAAAAAATCTGTTAGTTAACTATGAACTTATACACTTAGCACGTAACGGTAAATTTCATTACTTTGCTATTGGTAAAGATGATAATGCCCCACTTTCTGCTACACATATGGAAAGCCGCAAAATCAACCTTAATACTTTCGATATGAGCAAAGATACCTTTCAAATTATTGACGGAGTAGATCAATTAGGTCTTTTGCTCATAGTAAGAGCCTATAATGAGGCAAATGCCAATAGACCTACAATATATCCTTTGTACAGTGCTGGAGCAGGTGCCAATACTCTCCCCCAGTACAGTGATGCCCGCCTGCAGGATTCTGTACCACAGCAAATTGCAGCGGTTGGAGCAGAATTAGCAACCTCCCCTGACAATGCAGATTTGATTCTTGCACTGAATACTCCTCAAGATGGTATTGTAAAAGACTCTATCGCCAAAGATAATCTGCCTTTTGCCTCTGCTGCCAATAAAGATTTTGTTAAAAATATTAATCAGCAGCTAATTGCAGGCCGCAAAGTTTCTATTGCAGATATAAGTTATTCCAATGGCGCAGATAATGGCTTTATGTCATATCTTGCAAATCACAGCAGCCTGGCACAGCTTACTGCTTACAATGGCTGGAATACAGCAGATAATGCTGTTGGCTATGCTATTGCTCAGGGAATTATTTCCCGCGCAATATCAGAAAACGAAAAAAATAAACTTCTTCTGCAAAGATTGATTGATGATTGGTTTTATCAAAGCAATGCACGCCGTACAATCTCTGACAATCTGGAAAAACAAGGACTGGAAGCCTTAAAATATAATCTTAAAGCTGCTGAAAACATAGTATTAAAGCAGGCAGCAAATGAATGTCAGCAAATGGCTGATAAATATGAATTTACGAAAAATGTAAAATTTAATTTGACCTTTCCATGGAAACGATTATTCGAAACAGAAGTGGAAATTAAAGATTACAAAGGCACTTAATACAGTAAGCACATTTTTACAAAAGAGTATATACATCAAAATAAATTAATCAATAATGTATAATTTCGCTCACCTTATTTTATATATAGAATAATAACTGAAAGTTAAAAACAGCTAAAAGCATAACAATTACAAAACAACAAACCCCGACTCACGAATGAGTCGGGGTAATTTGCTTATCAAGCCAAATTCACTGCCAAATTATTTGCCAGGGAAGAACGGCCATACGATAGGAATAACAACCAAGGATACGATGAAAGCTACGATTACCAAACCAGTACCAGCTTTTACATAATCCATGAATTTGTATCCGCCAGGGCCAAGTACGAGGGTGTTCGGAGGAGTACCTACCGGAGTTGCGAATGCACAGGATGCTGCAACTGCGATAGCCATCAGAACTGCCTTCGGGTCAGCACCGAGGTTTTTGGAGATTGCAATACCAATCGGGCACAGCAGAGCTGCAGATGCGGTATTGGACATGAACTGGGTCAAGCCGCAGGACAGAATGAACAGAATTGCAGTAACAACCATCGGAGAAGGAGAACCGCCCATCAGGGAAACAGTCCAATCAGCGATGAGAGCACCAGCACCAGTTTTATCCATAGCGGTGGATACAGGCATCATACCTGCAAACAGGAAGATGGTTACCCAATCGATAGAAGCATAAGCTTGTTTTTCAGTTAAGCAGCCAGTCAGTACGCAAACCAACGCACCGATGATAGCAGCCATTTCCAAAGATACGCCTTTGATACCAATAGCCATTACCAATACAACACCAGCCAAGATAACACCGGAAATAACCATTTTTTTGGAATCAGTGTTAGTAGCTTCGATTTCCTGCTCGATATCTTGATCAGCATCCAATTCAACTTTCGGCAGCAGATATTTACCTACAAACATCATGTAGAGCATACCAGCTACAGATACAGGAATACCAATCCAAGCGAATTCGAAGAATCCGAAAGGCTCCAAGCCAGCAGCAGTCATAGCACCAGTTGCGATAATGTTAGGCGGAGTACCAACCATAGTGATGATACCGCCCCAACCGCAAGCGAATGCCAACGGCATTAACTGACGGGAAGCAGGAATTTTAGCAGCAGAGCAGATACCCAGTGCTACAGGAAGCAGGCAGGCAGCTGTACCAGTGTTGGACAAAACAGAAGACAGTACAGTACCAACCATCATCAGGCCAAACATCAAGCTGTTTTCACCAGTACCGCAGATACCGACAACTTTGTTGCCGATAGCCTGAGCCAAACCGGTGTAGAACATTGATGCACCTACTACGAACATACCGGCAAACAATACCACGGTGGAGTTAGACAAGCCGCTGAATACTTGTTTAGCAGGAATCAGGCCTAACAGACCGCAGGCAATTGCGCCAGCGGTAGCAGTAATTGCGAGAGGGATAAGTTCAGTTACAAATAATAATGCAACTACTGCCAACAGGATTAAACATTTAATTGCTGGGGACATTTTAAGTTCCTCCTTTGAAAAATTTTATATACAATGCTGTAAAGCACTATATAACAGGGACATTATGAAATTTTCAAAGACCTACAGCTAAATCACGTTTTTTACTTTTTTAAGTATTGTAATTTGCTGTCGTTGGATTTATCTTAACAACAATTTTTCGACAATTCTGTTGCATACGCAACAGCAATTGCTTTTGCAATTCTTACCCACCCTTTTTATAATTCAAATTTTAGTTTCCTATAACTTATTTTACTTTTTTTACTTTAAATGTAATTTTATTATTTTACTGCTGTTTCATCGCTTTTCTTTTTCTTTTTTACATTTTAATAAATTAACAAAACGCTGCACTTTTCAGCACAGCGTTTTGTCACTTTTTTTAGTTTTTTAATTGTTTTACTACTAATTTTCAGTTCCTTATTTGCCAGGGAAGAACGGCCATACCATAGGAATAATTATCAAAGATACGATAAAGCATACAACTACCAAGCCAGTACCAGCTTTTACATAATCCATGAATTTATATCCGCCAGGGCCAAGTACGAGAGTATTCGGAGGAGTACCTACCGGAGTTGCAAATGCACAGGATGCTGCAACTGCAATAGCCATGATAACGGCTTTCGGGTCAGCACCAAGCTGTTTAGCAATTGCAATACCAATCGGGCAAAGTAAAGCAGCAGATGCAGTGTTGCTCATGAACTGAGTCAGGATACAGGACAGTGCAAACAGTACTGCTGTGCAGACCATCGGAGAAGGAGAACCGCCCATCAGAGAAACAGTCCATTCAGCAATAAGTTTACCAGCACCGGTTTTGTCCATAGCGGTGGATACAGGCATCATACCTGCAAACAGGAAGATGGTTACCCAGTCGATAGATGCATAAGCTTGTTTTTCAGTTAAGCAGCCGGTCAGTACGCAAACCAACGCACCAATGATAGCAGCCATTTCCAAAGTAATACCTTTAATATCAAGCGCCATTACCAATACAACGGCAATCAGAATAACACCAGAAATAATTTGTTTTTTAGAATCTGTAGAAGTAGCTTCAATTTCTTGTTCAATTTCTTGGTCAGCATCCAACTCAACCTTCGGGAGCAGATGTTTGCCAAGGAACATCATATAAAGCATACCAGCGACAGATACCGGAATACCAATCCATGCAAATTCAAAGAATCCGAAAGTCGGCAGACCAGCAGCTGTCAGAGCACCAGTAGCAATGATGTTAGGCGGCGTACCTACCATAGTAATGATACCGCCCCAACCGCAGGCAAATGCCAAAGGCATCAACTGACGGGAAGCAGGAATTTTAGCAGCAGAGCAGATACCCAAAGCTACAGGCAGCAAGCAGGCTGCTGTACCAGTGTTAGATAAAACGGATGACAGGCATGTACCTACAATCATCAGACCAAACATCAGGCTGTTTTCGCCATGACCGCAGACGCTTACAACTTTGTTGCCGATCGACTGAGCCAAACCGGTATAAAACATTGCTGCACCTACTACGAACATACCAGCAAACAATACAACGGTCGAATTTGACAAACCGCTGAATACCTGTTTAGCAGGCAACAGACCTAAAAGTCCGCAGGCGATTGCGCCCGCAGTAGCGGTGATTGCTAAAGGAATAAGTTCGGTAACAAATAATAATGCAACCACAGCCAAAAGGATCAAACACTTAATTGCAGGGGACATAATTGGTTCCTCCTCTTATAAAATTCCAGAAGAAACAATCTTACTTTTTTAAGTTTATTTCTTCTGTTGAAATTATAATAACTTAATTAAGTTCCATAATTTGTGTTCTCTGCAACATTTGTCAGAATATTATGCTTGTTTTTATTTTTTATAATACTGACAAAACTTTAGTAAGTTTTTTAACGCAAAAATTAGTACCTAAATACCATAAATTCATTATACTAGATACTAATTTATTCACAGTTTTGTCACTCTTTTTCCACATAAAAAAAGAACTGCCGAAGCAGATATTTTGTATACCTGACGGCAGTTTTTAATGCACATTTACTTGTAATTTAATATTATTTATTTACTCAGGGAAAGAACGGCCATACCATTGGAATAACTACCAAGGATACGATAAAGCATACAATTACTAAACCAGTACCACATTTTACATAATCCATGAATTTGTAACCGCCAGGGCCAAGTACCAAAGTACAAGGAGGAGTACCTACCGGAGTTGCAAATGCACAAGATGCTGCAACACCAATAGCCATTACAACAGCTTTCGGATCTGCACCTAATTGTTTAGCAATCGCAATGCCAATCGGACACAGCAGTGCAGAAGAAGCAGTGTTGCTCATGAATTGTGTCATGAAGCAGGAGATTGCAAACAGAATAGCTGTTACAACCATCGGAGAAGGAGAACCGCCCATCAATGCTACTGTCCAGTCAGCAATCAATTGACCAGCTCCAGTAGTTTCCATAGCTTTGGAAATAGGCATCATACCTGCAAACAGGAAGATAGTTACCCAGTCGATAGAAGCATAAGCTTGTTTTTCAGTTAAGCAGCCAGTCAGTACACAAACCAATGCACCGATAATAGCGGTCATTTCCAGAGAAATAGCTTTTAAATCTAAAGCCATAACTATGATACATACTGCCAAAATGATACCAGAAATCATTTGTTTCTTAGAATCAGTAGAAGTTGCTTCAATTTCCTGTTCAATATCTTGATCAGCACTCAATTCTGCTTTCGGCAGCAGATGTTTGCCAACAAACATCATATAGAGAATACCTGCAACAGAAATAGGAACACCAATCCAAGCAAACTCGAAGAAACCAAAGCCTTGCAAACCAGCGTTAGTCAGTGCACCATTAGCAATGATGTTAGGCGGTGTACCAACCATGGTAATGATACCACCCCAACCGCAGGCATAAGCCAAAGGCATTAACTGACGAGATGCAGGTATTTTTGCAGCTGCACAAATACCTAAAGCTACAGGCAGGAGGCAGGCACAAGTACCTGTGTTGGAAAGACAGGAAGACAATACAGTACCAACCATCATCAAGCCAAACATCAAGCTGTTTTCACTAGTACCGCAAAGGCGTACAACTTTGTCACCGAGAGCTTGTGCAAGACCGGTATAGAACATTGCTGCACCTACTACGAACATACCTGCAAACAATACTACGGTAGAATCAGCCAAACCACTGAACACCAACTTAGCAGGAATCAGGCCTAAAAGTCCAGCAGCGATAGCGCCGCCCATTGCAGTAATTGCCAAAGGAATAAGTTCGGTTACAAATAAAATTGCAACTACTGCCAGAAGGATTAAACATTTAATTGCTGGGGACATAATTTCACTCCTTGCATAAAATTACCGTTTACTGCATATACATATATTTTCTCTTTGCAGATGCAAAAACGATGCATTTATACT
>CAZQQK010000087.1:0-6555 GCA_964595445.1 uncultured Phascolarctobacterium sp. | reverse complement strand
GGGTTGCCCCCACTAGCTCCTGAGGCTAGCGCGTCTGCCGTTCCGCCACTACCGCGTTCTTTATTTAGTTTAAATTTTGGTGCGGTCGGTGGGATTTGAACCCACACGAGGTCTCCCTCACTACCCCCTCAAAGTAGCGTGTCTGCCGTTCCACCACGACCGCTTTTCAGATAGTAAACAAAAATGGTGCGGTAGAGAGGATTTGAACCTCCACAGGGTTGCCCCCACTAGCTCCTGAGGCTAGCGCGTCTGCCGTTCCGCCACTACCGCATTTTATTTACTTTGTCACCGTCATAAGCAACATAGATATAATAGCATAATATAGCCTTTTCGTCAAGCAACTATGAAAAAATTTTACTATATTTTAAATTTTTCAGCTGTTTTATTTTTTCAGCCTATCTTTATACAGCAAATAATATTTATCTCTATCCTGCAAAACATTTGCAACATATTCACGCGTATCAGCATAAGGAATAACTTTCAAATCATTAAAATTATAATCCCAATTATTTTCCTGCATCCATTCAGTTGTCTGACCCCTGCCAGCATTATAGGCAATAAGCATTAAAACCATATTATGTTTAAATTCATGTTCTAATTCACTTAAATACCAACAGCCCATACGTATATTAGTTTTAGTTGTATATAAATCATTATCTTTATAATTATCAAGCCCCATCTGTTCAGCTATCCACCTGCCTGTTTCCGGCATAATCTGCATTAACCCAACAGCTCCAACACCGGAGATAGCATGGTGTTTAAAATTACTTTCATTTTTTATAATAGCTGCTACCAAAAAAGGATCTACCTGATTTTTTTCACTGTACGTAATGATGTCCTGTTGGTAATCCCACATATATACAAATCTCATCTGTACTGTATCGCTGTTCCATATTTTCCAGCCTGCAAAACTGACAACCAGAATGCAGAACAAAGCGAACAGCAGCAATCTACATTTTCCTATACCTGCTTTTTTCCTTTTGCTGCGACTAATTCGTCTGCTGCTCACTGACTGCCTCCTAAAATTTTGTTTATTTGCATATGTACAGCACCTAATGTATTCTCCCACGTGCCGCTATTATCAATAACTACATCAGCATATTTTTTCTTTTCATCTAAAGACATTTGCACAGCAATACGAGCCTCTACTTCTGCTTCTTTCATTCCACTTCGCAGCATTGCTCTTTCAATTTGCTGTTGGCGGCTAACTGCAACTAACCATACACTATCAACCATTTCATGCCAACCGCACTCAATTAATAAAGGTACATCCAGCACCGCAATCTTTTGCTGTTCAGCTCTGTGTTTATTTATAAACTGTTCCGCTTTTTCCCAAACAATTTTATGTATGATATTTTCTATATTTTTTAAAGCTGCTTTATCATGAAAAATTTTTTCAGCAACCTTTTCCCTGGCAAGTTCTCCCGTTTGAGTAAGATAATCATTGCCAAGTAAAGCTATCACCTGTTTGAGTCCTTCTGAACCTTTAGCAACAGCTAGACGTGCTTCAGCATCTGCGTCAAAAACAGGTAAACCCATTTTTTTCAACTCTGCTGATACTGTACTTTTACCAGAGGCAATCCCACCGGTCAATCCAATCGTTATCATTCTGTTTTCGCTCCTATTTTTGGCAAGTACTGCAATAAACACTGCCCCTACCGCCAATTTTCATCTGCTGAAGCTGTTTACCGCATTTTTTGCAAGGTTCTCCTCCTCGTCCGTATACTAAAAGATAGTTTTGGTTTTCACCCTTATTACCTTCACCATCTTTGTAGTCACGGAAAGTAGTACCATGATTTTTTATTCCCTGCGCAATAACACTGTTTACAGCTTCACACAGTCTTTCTATTTCTTCATCACTAAGACTGTTCGCACTTCGCATAGGCAGAATGCCTGCCATAGCTAAACATTCATCAGCATAAATATTACCTAATCCTGCAATAATTTTTTGATCTAAAATAAAACTCTTAATTGCTTTTCTGCTTTTTGCTGCTAATGGTTTAAGATAAACTGCATTAAATTTTTCGCTTAATGGTTCAGGCCCTAAAGTTTCAAAGCCTTCAATGTATTCATCACTATCTGTCACCAAATACAAAGTACCAAAAGTTCTAATATCAGTAAACCACAGATTTAAACCATCTGACAAAGTAAATTTTATTTTGGCATAAGTAGGAGCAGGCTGTTCAGCTTTCTGTACAATCAATGCTCCTGTCATACGCAAATGTATAATTAACTGCTGTGTAGGTGCTGTTTCCAAAATAAGATATTTGCCGCGTCTGCCAATATGATGAATTGTTTTTCCAATTAGTCTCTGTATAAACAGCTTAGGAGCAGGATATTTTATCAACCGCTCAAGATATACATCTACTGCTAATATAGTTTTCCCCTCAATATACGGTGCTAACGTTTTTCTTACCTGTTCTACCTCCGGCATTTCCGGCATCTATATCACCTCAACATATTTCTTATAATTATTTAGTTTCTGCCCAATTTTTCCCCATATTCACTTCAGCAAGCAAAGGTATTTCTAACTTGGCAGCACTCTCCATAGTATTTTTTACAAGTTCAGCAACAACTTCTTTTTCATTTTCTGTTACTTCCAACACCAGTTCATCATGAACCTGCAAAAGAATGTGACTTTTTAATCCAGCTTTTTGCAATGCTTGTTCCACATCAATCATTGCTTTTTTCATAATATCTGCGGCAGTCCCCTGAATAGGAGTATTGATTGCTGTACGCTCTGCAAAACTGCGTAGATTAAAATTACTGTGACGTATATCAGGAAGATAACGACGACGCCCCATTAACGTACTTACATATCCTTGCTCCCGTGCTTTAACAACAATATCTTCCATATATTTTTTGACACCTGTATAACGGGCAAAATAACTTTCTATATAACCAGCAGCCTCCTGACGACTTACATCCAACTGCTTTGCTAAACCAAAGTCACTAATGCCATAGACAATACCAAAATTAACGGCTTTTGCACGACTGCGCATTTGTGCAGTTACCTCTGCCAAAGGAACACCAAATACTTCTGCCGCTGTATGAGCATGAATATCCTGCTTATCATGGAAAGCTGACAGAAGCAGCTCATCTTGGGCAATACAGGCTAAAATTCTCAATTCTACCTGAGAATAGTCACAACTCATCAACAAATCATAGCCTTCTCCAGGTACAAAAATACGACGAATCTGCTTACCTTCATCTGTTCTGGCAGGTATATTCTGTAAATTGGGATCTGTACTGGAAAGACGCCCTGTAACCGTAACAGTCTGTTGAAAATGAGTATGAATTCGCCCAGTTTCAGAATTCGTTAAAGGCTTTAGTCCGTCAAGATAAGTCGACTGCAATTTTGCCAGCTTTCTATGTTCCAAAACCGTTGTAATCAAAGGATGTTTTCCCTCCAAAGTTTCCAACACTTTAACATCTGTCGAATAACCTGTCTTAGTTTTTTTAATAACAGGCAGCTGTAATTTTTCAAATAATATTGTTCCCAACTGTTTGGGAGACTTTAGATTAAAATCTTCACCCGCCTGCTCCTTAGCCAAAGCTTCCAAATTTTTAATACGGAAACTCATATCTTCATTCAGTTGGTCTAATAATTCAATATCCGGTGTAATTCCTGTATATTCCATTTTAGCCAACACGCTGGCAAGAGGCAGCTCCAGTTCTTCATACATATCTAACTGCTCAAAATCTTGCAGCTGCTTACGAAGTTCAGAGGACAGTAATAAAATATTTTCACAACGGCTGTCTGCACCAATAGCCAGATAACGTTTTACAAGATCGTCCAAAGCATAAGAACTATGCCCAGGATCAACCAAATATGCTGCTAATGCTACATCATCAACAATACCTTGAACTTTTATGTTTTGACATAAGCAGCATTTGTAAAACTCTTTACTGTCAATAGTCTGCTTTTTACATTCAGCAGCAGACAACCAATTAACAAACTGCTCCCTACAGCAGCTAAAATCATCCAACAGATAAATTTTACTGTCAAACAGCAATTCAAATTTACTGAAATAAAGTTTAGGAAATTCACCTGCTGTCGTAAAAGTAAAGGGTACAGAAGTATTCGTATTATGCAAAGCAGAAAATAAAACCTGAGCATCACAAGCTTGTGTTATATGTACTACAGGCAAACTCTCTCGCTCCACAACTTCACCAAATAAATCAAAACTATTTATTTCACTGCTCATAACAGCAGCAAAACGTTCATACATATTTCTAAATTCCAAATCCTGTAAAAGTGTCCTTGCTTCTGCCTTCAGCGGATTTATCTCATAATGCTGTAAATCAAGTTCTACTGGTACATCAGTATAAATTGTCGCCAACTGCTTAGATAACAACGCTGACTCCTTATTGTCTGCCAACTTAACCTTTAATGCCTTACCAGCAATATTCTCTATATTTGCTAAAACAGTTTCAACATTTCCAAACTCTTTAATCAGCTTCAATGCAGTTTTTGGACCAACTCCAGGTACTCCAGGAATATTATCAGACGTATCTCCCATAAGACCTTTCAATTCAATAAGCTGTTTTGGCAGCAATCCCTCATATACAGAAGAAAATTCCGTTTCATCAAAAACCTGTATATCGCTTATGCCGCGTTTTGTATAATATACCTGTGTTCTCTTATCAACTAACTGCAATTCATCACGATCACCCGTGACAATAATTACATCTACATTCTGTGGCAAATTTACAGCGAATGTACCAATAATATCATCTGCTTCATAATCATCAAGTTCTAAAGTTTGTATTCCCAAACTGCCAAGAACTTTAACCGCCAAAGGAAACTGCTCCGAAAGTTCATTAGGCGTAGGCTTACGCTGAGCCTTATAATCAGCATATAATCTACTGCGAAATGTTTTGCGTGACTTATCAAAAGCAACTGCTATATATCTCGGTTTAACATCCTCTAATAATTTCAGCAGCATATTACATAACCCATAAACTGCTCCAGTATGCAGTCCCTGCTTGGTCATAAGCGGCGGAAGTGCAAAAAAAGCACGATGAATTAAACTGCTGCCATCTATTACTAAAAACTTATCAGTCATAATCGATCCTCCTCTATGCACAACATAGCATAGTAATTTCATAATATAGTATAACATATTCTACAAACAGTTTCGCAGAAGTTTTCTAAGAAAATATTAATAAGGTTTAGGATTTAGATTTAACCTCCACTATTACAAAAAACAAAAAACCACGCAAAAGCGTGGCTTAGTCAAACAGCAAAAAATCATCATCGTCATCATTATTTCGTTTTTTGTGCTGTTTCTGTTTTTTATGTTGTTCATCGTTCGGCATTAGGAGAATAAATAACAGCCCCAGCAACACTAAAATTAATAAAGCCATGATTTAAAGCCTCCTCAAATTATTGATATCTTGTATAAAGTCTATCATAACAAACAGATTACAGTCAAAAAATTTCACAAAATTTGTACAGTAAAGAATATTTTATGTAAGCATTTTGTTTGTAGTTGTTTTATAAAATAGCGATCTCTCTTTATATTCGCTCTCCCATTGCACATCCTTAATAGTGCTCAAGTATTTCTCTAAATCTTCATCTGAAAGATTATAAGATTTTAAGGTAAAAGCTGGAGCAACTGAGAAAAGAAGCTGATTAACAAACAACGAAGTTTTTTCCTCTAAACCCCCATTCAAATAAATACCACTGCTAAGAATATGTTCATTTGAAACTTTTCGCTCCATCTCACTAAATGCCGGCTCTAATGCATTTTTAATTTCAAAAGCAAAATCCTCAAAAGTATATATAGGATCAGTTATGGATAATCTATAAACAATATCTATATTCTCCAATGAATTTTAAAGTTTGGGAAAATCTAATAAACTTTTCAAAAAGAGTTCTATAATTAGTAGGAATGCTGTATTCTGTGTTTACCATATTTTTCTCCTCCATCTTTATCATTTCATTTTAGTTGACAAATTTAAATGATTTAAGGTTTATCTATTTTCAAGAATATATACAATAAAACACTACTGTAAATCAATTTTTTATTGAACTCTACTAAATAACTAAACCATTTTCATTTATCCGAAAACGTCTGCTGTTGTTTTTTATTATATATTTGAACATCCACACTTGCATAGAAAAAAGATTGCGTTATCTGTTAATTAGATGTTAACATAACCATATTCACATAAATGCAATAAAATCTGCCTCTTGGTGAAACAAACAACAAAGAAAAGTAAGCCATAAAATAAAATAAAATAAAAAAAGAACCACTGAATGGAATAGCAGCATCGGGCTCTAATTGCCCATGAATGAAACCAACAGTAATTCTTTCACTGATATTATAGCCAAAAAAGCAAAGATTTAAATAGAAAAATCTTCTCTTACATATGGAAAAAGTAACTAAGGGGAACAACTACTCATTTCATAGAAAAGTTGTTCTAAAGTTTTACGGCGAACCGTTTTTATCCTTGACACCAGCAAGAAGTCCTGCTACGCTAATTGCAGGCGGAACATTTTGCGTATCCTGCATTTGTAGGCTTTCTAGTCTATGCGCAGGCGATATG
>CAZQQK010000086.1:0-6680 GCA_964595445.1 uncultured Phascolarctobacterium sp. | reverse complement strand
GCCGGTTAGAAAAGAAAGAAAGTACGTACTTATGTATGTACTTTCTTTCTTTTTTTGTACCTGAAAATATTACTTTTTCTTACATAACTCACTAATGCTGGGATTTGTAAATAAATATGTTATAATAAAAGTACTATTACTAGTTGAGGTATCTCTATGAAGAAGTTATTATTGACAGCATTTGATCCTTTCGCTCATTATCAAATCAATCCTTCGTGGGAAGCCATAAAATCCTTGCCGGAAGTTATTGCTGATTATCAAATATATAAAATTTTATTGCCTAATATCTACGGTTTAGCTGCCAACATTTTATTGGAAAAAGCGGCAGACTTAAAACCAGATATTATTCTTATGACTGGAATGAATAGTGCTTCAGTAAAGTTGGAACTAAATTTGACCGCACTTAATATTCGTGATGCGCTTATTGAAGATAACCTAGGGAAAAAGCCTTGGAATGAACCAATAATTGCTAATGCTCCAGCAGCATATTTTTCAACAATACCTGTACACGATATATTTAAAAAGATGTGCCTTAAAGGTTTGCCAGTACACTTAGCATATGCTTGTGGAGCCTATGTTTGTAATGATATATTCTATTCAGCCTTACATGAATATAGCAAAACGAGTACGCTAGTTGGCTTTGTTCACGTTCCGCTTTTGCCGCAAATGGTTTTTGATGAAAATATGGCTTTACCGCTTGATAAAACAGTAAAAACATTGTCTGCAATTATTGAAAGTATATGAGTCATAACTTTGCGTTTTATATTCAAAAAAGGAGAGCTGTTTATGTTATATTATAAAAATGTAGAAAGCTTTTTAGGCTAGATTATTTTACGCAGTGATGGAAGTAACCTTACAGGATTATGGTTCAAAATAATAACTATTTTGCTTATAAACAAATTGAATCTGTTATGGATATAAATCTACCAATTTTTATAGAGACTGAAAAGTGGTTGGAAGAATATTTTTTAGGAAAAGAACCGTCGTTTACACCAGCTATAGAGTTATAGGAAACTGCTTTTCAAATTTGTATATGGAAGCTTTTATCAACTATTCCTTATGGTAAATGTATAACCTATGGGAAATTAGCAGATGAAGTCAGTTCCTTGCGGGGGAAGCAGCATATGTCTGCACAGGCTGTTGGCAGAGCAATAAGTTGTAATCCTATTTGTATTATTGTTCCCTGTCATCGTGTTATTGGTGCTGATGGCAGTTTGACTGGTTACAGCGGAGACATTATAAGAAAAGCTGAGTTGTTGAAACTAGAAGGTGTATCTAGTATAGGAGGATTAATTTAGCTAGATAAAAATTTAGATTTTTTTCTTTGGGAATAGAGGGAAGATAATGGATAGAAATTATAAGCTAGGTATATTTTATGGTCTTGCGGCTTACACCCTATGGGGGATACTGCCTATTTATTGGAAACAGTTGCAACATGTAGAGGCTATGGAAATACTTGCTAGCCGTTTTTTGTGGTCAGCAGTTTTTGTATTGTTTTTGTTGATTATTTTGCATAAGTTTTCAATTTTTATTGAGGAAACAAAGATCATTTTTAGTAGTTGGCATTCTGCTGTTTGTATGATTGCTGCAGCTGTAGATATAAGTTTTAATTGGGGAATATTTATTTGGGCGGTTGAGCAGGGACGTATAGTAGAAACAAGTATGGGATATTATATTAATCCTTTGATGAGCATATTATTTGGAATGATTTTTCTTAATGAAAAACTAGATAAAATGCAAAAAGTAGCTGTTGTTTTTGCTGCTTTGGGGATTGGTTATATGATTTTTCAAAATGGCAGTCTGCCATGGATTTCTATCAGCTTAGCTGTTACTTTTGCTTCTTATGGTTTATTGAAAAAAATTATTGCTGTACAGCCATTGACATCTATTATGCTGGAGACATTGCTTATAACTCCTTTGATGTTAGGGTATTTATGTTATTTAAGTTCACATGGTGGAAATATTTATGAAACTTGTGATGTATTTACTTTGATGTATCTTGTTGGTGCTGGTGCAGCAACAGCTGTACCGCTGTTGCTGTTTACAGGCTGTGCACGTTTACTTCCTTTGAAAATGGTAGGATTTATGCAGTATATAGCACCAACGATAAGTTTATTATTAGGTATATTTATATATGGAGAAGATTTCAATAGCACTTATATTTTGTCTTTTGGTCTTATTTGGATAGGGTTAATCTTTTTTACTTGGTCGCAGATAAAAAAATGAACACGTTTATTCTGTCTAATATTATAAGCAGCATATATATAAGTAATAATATGTTCAGTATTTTTTTACTGTTATCCACATAAGAAAAATATCAACAATCTAGTTAATTTTTATTTTCAGAAATTAAGAATACTGTATTTACCGCCTTTTTTATAAAAGCAAAAAATACTTTAGTTACTTTCATAAAAATAGTAAAGATTTTTGCTTGATATAGAAACATAATCTATATATTGGGGTGTGGAAAGTTTGAGTGAGTTGTTGTTAATGTTATCCACAGATTGTGTATAACATGTTGATAAATATAGAAAAGGTGCATTATTAAAGCTTTTTTTATTATTTATGCAGGTGGATAAAATGTAGATAGCTAAAAGTTATGCACATTTTTTGTGGATAACTTTGTGGATAGTGTTGATAACCTCATACTAAATAAGCTATTGAGGTGAAATATGTTTGAACTTTTTTAGATATTTTGGAAATTAAAATTCTATCTTCTATATAAACGTAAGTTTCTTATTCTAATATAGGAGTTTTTGCTTGCACAAAGTAAGAATTTTCGTCATAATATTATTATAAATATAGGTAAAATGGAGGAAAAATTATTATGGCTGTAAAACAAGTTGAAGCACTTGCAGCACTGCGAGAAGCAGCAGGTGAAGTAATAGAGACATCTTTATGTGAAATTCAGGGAAATTGGCTGGCTTTAGTGAACACAGATGACGGCAGGCGTTTAGCTTGGGTGACACAAGAAGAATCTTCAATCAATAATTTATGGAAGGATATTGAAAAATCAGCAGAGATAAAGAAGCTTCATATATATGTTATGAAACTCAATGCTAATAATGCTGCAATTGTACGTCGTTATGTAAAATGGTCTGCACCATCTGCTTGTGGAACTAAGGGGACAAGTGTTGGATTTAGTGATTGGTTAGGAAAAGCAGATGCGGCTGTTGCCGATTTATTTGCTAAACGTCAACTGAAACCTGTATTTGTAGATTTTACATCAGAAGACAGTCGGGCATTGCAGCGTAACTTTCTTGAAGCTGTTGATACAGTTACCTGGGGCGTTTTGGAGCAAGGTTATAAGGAAGGTTATGGTGCTAATGCAGCTGGGTTAAAAACAGAAGAGGATATTGTCAAGGCTTTGTTGTATGGTTATAGTATGATTGGTCTTGATTGCAGTGATAAAGTAAATCTTTCCATAGAAAAGCTGTCTGATGCAGAAGTTGATAAGCGTTTTGAACAATTTAATGATGCTTTTCGTGCAGCAGTGCATGCTTCTTATCTCAATGCAGAGTTTAAGGTTGGGGATGATAAAATAACCTTTACTGAAAATCAGTTACATCGTATTGTTTTGGAGTATGGCGAAGCAATTATGCACGTACAATTTATATATAATTCTTATTTAAAAAATACTCCATGGGATATTGATTTTGAGCTTTCTTTATCTAAACCAGGTAAAGTACTTACTCCGCATGAACATTATTTATTAGCAAATGAGTTACAACGGAATAATATAAAATTAAGTGCCGTTTGTTTTGATGCTTTGAAAGATCAACAGGCTTTAACTGATAATTTGAAGCTTCATTGTGAAATTGCTGATACCTTTGGCTATCGTCTGAGTTTTGCAAATGCCGATATTGCTTTGGCAGAGCCAGCAGCAGCTATGAAGTATTTAAAAGGCAAAGTTTATTTTAAGCTGAATAATATATTGTGGATGAGTGCTGTAAAGCTTATGGCATCCTTAGATAGCGAAGTTTACAAAAAGCTTTGTGATGCTGTAGGCTGTGAAGTTATATCTGAAAATCGGATTTGTCACAGCAATGCCTGCAATATCTTTGCACAAAGTTATAGGCAAATTTTGAATCCTGTGGAAAAGAATAATTTTACAGAGGAAATTAAAGCTTTTATAGATTTGCATCATGAAGAGTACATCAAAGAAGTACGAAGTAATGTAGCTAATTTCTTAAAAAATATTTAAATTTAATCAGACGATGCAGCTTTATGTACTTTGTCTACTTTGTACTTGCGGTAATAAGTATAAGTTTCAAAATGTATGCACTGAATGTACAAATTTCTGAAAATGTACACTTGATATGACTAAAAAAAGAAAAAATATATTTTTTCTGAAAAAACTGTTGACAAAGTTTGTGAAACGGTGTATATTATCAGTAATTTCAAAACGACCCATAAAGGTTATGATTGGGAACAAAGGTAAGCGTGGAGTTTTAGAGAGTCGGTGTTTGGTGCAAACCGATACAAAGCCTTATTGATTAAATCACCCATGAACTCGTCAGCGAAAGTTTAACAAGTAGACTGATGCGTAACGGAGGCGTTATTTCCGAGCCGGTTGATGGACTGGTGCTAAAGTGATAAATTAGGGTGGTACCGCGTATGATTAATACGCCCCTGTTGTTTAAATACAGCAGGGGCTTTTTGTTTACGATAAACCCCAAAATAGTCCATCAAAATACAGTTAATGAAAAATTATTAAGTGTTCTTGATTGGAGGAACAAATCATGTTTGAAAAAGTATTAGTGACTGGATTAAATGATGAAACACTATTGCCACGAGTTTTACGTGTATTGTCTAAGCAGGGAGCTCAGGTTCGTTCTTTGCGTATGGATGCTGAAGCTGATCATATGAAACTGGAAATTCAGCTGGCTGATTTGGCGGCAGCACAGGTAGCAAAACTGCTTGAAAAGCAGGTAGCTGTTATGTCTGTGGCAACCATAGCGTGAGGGGGATTTATTGATGAAACTGAAAGGCTCTGAGGCTATTATTAAGGTACTTTTAGAGCAGGGAGTAGATACGGTATTTGGGTATCCTGGAGGTGCCGTTATTCCGCTGTATGATGCTTTATACAATGCGCCTCTTAAAAATGTACTGACGGCACATGAGCAGGGTGCAATTCATGCAGCTGATGGTTATGCAAGAGCATCTGGAAAGACGGGGGTTTGTATTGCGACATCTGGTCCTGGTGCAACGAATATTGTTACTGGGCTGGCAACTGCTTATTTAGATTCTATCCCTTTAGTAGCAATTACTGGTCAGGTAGGAGTCAGCATGTTGGGTCGTGACTCTTTTCAGGAAATTGATATAGTGGGTGTTACGATGCCCATAACTAAATATAATATGTTGGTAAGAAGTAAAGAAGAATTGCTGCCTGCTTTGCGTAAGGCTTTTCGTTTAGCACAGCAAGGAAGACCTGGCCCGGTGCTTGTAGATGTACCAAGCAGTATACAAGTTGAAGAAGTTGAGTGGACGGAGCTTATTGTTGATGAACAGCAGCTCAAAGAGGATAATTTTGCTCAAGCTGAGCTGCTTAAAGCTGCGGAAGTGTTGAATACGGCTAAGAGACCAGTATTGTTGGTTGGCGGCGGTGCTGTGAACAGTGGAGCACAGCAGGAATTGATGGAATTAGCTGCAAAAGCAGATTTACCTGTAGTGAATACACTTATGGGAATTGGTGTTTATCCCGAATCTGATAAGCGTTCCTTAGGTTTAACTGGTATGCATGGTCATATTGCTTCCAATATGGCAGTATCTCATGCTGATGTACTTGTGGTTGCAGGAAGTCGTTTCAGTGATCGTGTTACTGGTGACCGCAGCAGATATGTTGGACAAAAAACAATTATTCAATTAGATATAGATCCTAGTGAAATTGATAAGAATGTTGCTGTTAGTATTCCATTAATGGGGGATGTTAAGGCAACACTTAGACAATTGTTGCCCTTAATAAATAAAGGCGAGCAAAAGTCTTGGTGGGAGCAGATTAAAGCATGGGATGCGACTGAAGATCGCAGTTTGCTTTCTGGGGAGCGTTTGACAGCCCCTTGGCTTATGAAGGAAGTGAGCCATAGTTTTATCGGAGAAAATCCTGTTTATGTTACTGATGTAGGGCAAAATCAGATGTGGGCAGCACAGCATTTGGTTGTAGATAAACCTCGTCATCATTTAACTTCTGGTGGCTGCGGAACTATGGGGTTTGGTCTTCCTGGAGCTTTAGGTGCTTCTTTCGCTGTAGATGAAAATACAAAGGTAGTACATATCTGTGGTGACGGTGGTTTCAAAATGACGGGGATGGAACTGTTTACAGCAGCACGCGAGAGAAAAAACATTATCAGTATAGTTATTAATAACAGTTGTCTGGGAATGGTTCGCCAATGGCAGGAGCTGTTTTATGGAGCACGTTATTCTTCAACTTTATTGACAGAGTTTGACTTTATAAATTTTGCACATTCTTGTGGTGCAGACGGTGTAAGAGTATCTACCTGTGAAGAATTTAAAGAGGCATTAACTAAAGCTCGTCAAGCAGATAAGCCTTTTTTGATAGAGGCAGTTATCAGGCAGGGAGATTTAGTAGATCCTATGGTAGCAGCAGGAGCTGCTGTTGATGATTTTGTTAAGATAGTAAAATCATAAAAGACAGTCATAGATAAGGGAATATTTAATAA
>CAZQQK010000085.1:0-7082 GCA_964595445.1 uncultured Phascolarctobacterium sp. | reverse complement strand
GCATTATACATATACTATTTTGGGTTTCTAAAACTAATAAAAGATACAATATTTCCTGAATTTATCTATACATTTGATATTATGTTAAAGTAAAAAAATAAGGTGTATATGCCAAGATACATATACACCTTAAGATAGCGATAAAATTTATGCTTAACAAATTATACTATCTTTAAAAATTATTCTTTTTAGGCCCTAAACCATACTTTTTCAAATAGCGATAAAGCGTTACACGACTGACATCCAAATCTGCTGCTAACTTACTTATATTTCCTCCAGCAGATTTCCATGCAGCAATAAAGGCTTCTTTATCATATTTCCAAGAACGTTCAAGAGTTTTATCACCTGGAAGCTTAATATTTTCCGCTTCAATAACACTGCCTGGTGTATGAAAGAATGCCTGCTCAATTACACCTTGTAATTGCTTGATGTTGCCGGGCCAACTACATGACAACAAAAGAGAAACCGCTTCAGGTGACAGACGTTTCTGCGGAAGATTATGCTGTGCAGACATTTCAACCAAAATATGACCAGCAATAACCTCTATATCCTTTACACGCTCACGCAAAGGCGGAACACGCATCGTAGTATCAAGCACCAGTTCATAAAGTTTACGGGAAAACAGACCTTTATCTGCCAACCGTTTCAAATTAGAATCACAAGCAGCAATGACACGAACATCAAACATTTTAGGCTTACCACCCTTATCATTGGACGGAAGACCATGTGTCAAAACATCTGCCAGTCTATCACCCATTTCGGAAGGAAGTTTTTCTACCTCATCTAAAAATAATGTTCCTCCCATAGATAATTCTAACTTACCAGCAGACTGCTGCTCACCATCATTTGCACCAAAGAATTCCTCCTCCAGCTCTGCTAATGATGCATTGCGGCATTTTACAGCAATCAAAGGTGCTGCTGCACGGCTGCTTGCTTGATGAATACCATGTGCCAGACGCTGCTTACCTGTACCAGGCTCACCTTGCAGCAGAATATTATGATCTGTACGTGCAACACGACTTGCCTTATGTTGCAAAGCAAGGAACTCACTAGTTTCACCAACCATACTGTAGAGACTATAACGACTACTATATCCTGTAGCGTGCGCAATTGTTGTTTTTAAATCTTCAATAGACATAGAAAGTACTAATGCACTTTCTACTTCACTGCCAACCTTAATAGGCATTACAGTAGTAATATCTTCGTAAGTTCTATCTTGTGTAATCCACGTAATTTCCCGCCGCTGAGTAGGTATCCCTTTCAAAGCCTTTTTTACAGGAATATGTTCATAATTAAGGAATATATCATCCAAACGATTATGTCCGTCTAAACGTTTTCTGCCATTTTCATTACAATATTTTACTTCTCCGTCTTTTCCCAGCCAATAAACTGTAACAGGCAACTGCTGCATCATTATCTGATTAATAGTCCATGCTTCCAACATGCTCAAATGCTGTTCAATAGAGTACTTCATAGTTAACAATAAACTAAGCAATAAGTCATAAGGTAAATCGTTCTGATCTAAAGAGAAGAATGAAATAACATAACGGATCTTACCATTTACACAAATCGGAGCACTGCAGGCATCACCAGAATGACTGTCTTTAATCCACATCTCTGGTCCAAACATCAAAAATGGAACATTATGCTCACGAGCAATACTTATACTGGAAGTACCTACATCTTCCTCCAGCACACGCATTCCTTGAATATCTTCAATTATGCGTTGGAAGAACGGCATAGCATAGTTTTTTATAACATAACCGTTTTCATCAATCAATAACATACTCAAATTATGAATGTTAAAATGTTGCTTACTCTGTTCATACAAACCATCAACATATTTAACTATAAATTCATGTGTTTTTTGATGAGCAATTATTTCCTCACGGCTCAATTTATTAATTTTAGGCATTGTTTCATGCGGTAAATTTATAGCACGGCATCTCTGCCAGCTCTCGGCAACCCAAGGATGAACATTGGGGTCTACCACACCTTCTTCCATAAATTTCTTATAATAAGATGCCAGTTTTTCTTTATTTCTTCTCTCACGAATCATAACCTAAACCCTCCCAACTTATTTCCAGCCTATATTACATATTATTTTACTTCACCATTAGCAATCAGTACACGCCGTGCACCATAATAACGTTCTTTCCAATAAGTATCCTTTAAAGAAGAAAGCACTACTCCTTTTGATGATGAAGCACTCCAAAATTTACCTGCTCCTGCATAAATCCCTACATGAGAAGCTCCTTTAGCATAAGTTGTAAAAAATACTAGATCTCCAGGCTGTAACTGTTTCTGCGTTACAAATATTCCCTCTAATGCCTGTTCGTCTGCAAGTCTTGGAAGCTTTGCTTTACACTCTTTGAAAACATATTGTACATAACCAGAACAATCAAACCCTTTAGGTGTTGTACCGCCAAAAATATAAGGTACCCCTTTATATTTAGAAGCTCTGTTAACTACTTCCCGCCCTTGCAGCTTGGGAATTCCTTCCCATTTGAAAGCTTCCCAAACAAGTTTCCTGTATGTAACATCGTCAAGCTGTCCGTGTTCTTTCAACTTATATTGTTTTTGAAAACTTTTCAGTGCCTTAGATGTTTTCTCTGTCATATGTCCATTAGGCAGTTCATCAATCATACCTAGAACCTGAAGTTTCTGCTGAGCAACTTTCAAACGCCAATTGTTTTTCTGTATATTAACATTTTGTTTATCTGCTACAAAAGATTTTTCATCTATTTGTTCTTTTTCTTTGTTTTTCCTATTATTTGTAACAGCACGCTTTTTTACGGCTGATGGTTTCTCCTGAACAATGACAGCAGGAACAGCCCCAGCTTTATGTGGTCTATTACTCACTACAGGTGCATTGCTCATTTTATTCTGTTTCCCTGTATCAGCCTGTGCCATTAACGGCAAACCTAGAACAACAGCTGTACAAATTATCAGCGATAATATTCTTTGCAACATTTTGCTCACTCAGCTTTACTTAATTATAATTATAAACATCCCATTTTTTTAATTTGCTAAGCTTATCGATACTAAAATCAATATCCTCTAATAAGCGATCCTTATCATGCGGCAAAGTCGCAGCCAGCTGCACATAATTAGAGATATGATTACTACGAAACAAGCAATGATTTTCTTGCGGCAGACTAATCTTTTCTATCATGAGTTTCAGTTCCTGCATTAATCCAGCAGGAGAAAGCGGATTAAAGTTTCCTTCCTCGTACTGTTCCAAAAGTTCACTTCCACGATAAAGCATAAGACATAAAGCACTCAAATGTGTAGGCTTAATAATATTTATAGCTTCTGCAGTAGCTAATGCATGACGATAGCTGCCTTCTGTACCAGCAATTCCCAATATAACCATAACTGACAGTTTCATTCCACTGGCAGTAACTCTCCGACCCGCCTCTATTGCCTGTTCTCCATTTACACCTTTATTGACAGCCTTAAGTGTAGCATCATCACCAGTTTCCATTCCGTAATACAAAAGCTGTAATCCCGCCTCTTTAAGCTGTCTCAGCTCATCTTCACTCTTACGCAGAATATCTTTTGGTGCAGCATAACTCGAAACACGCTGCAACTTTGGAAACTGCTCACGCAATACCTGCAAAATCTTCAACAACTTTGCTGTAGGCAGCACTAAAGCATCACCATCTGCAAGAAAAACACGACGCACTTTGTTTTTTCCATAATGCGCTGCTAAAGCAATCTGCCTGGAAATCTCTTCATCTTTTAAAATTTGAAAAGGAACACCTCTGTACATATTGCAATAAGTACATTTATTATGTGCGCAACCACGTGTTACACGTAAAATAAAACTGCGCGCCTCGCTTGGAGGTCTGAACACTGGTGTGTCATAAGAATCAAAAAACATTTTTACCTCACTTAGATTACATTAGTTGGCACCCATCAGCCAGACAATATCATAAGATTGTGTAAATTATAATACACATTAATTTTATTATACTAAATTTTTTGCTTTTTGTAACGACTATCTGAAAACTTTTTGTTACTTTTTGTACATAGATTTTGTGAAAAACTACCAGAATGTAAGCTGAAAATATTATGCAATTAACATAAATATAAGTTATAATATACTAGTAAAATAGGAAATGAGGATTATTATGAAAATAATTAAATTAATATATTTAGCTATAATAAGTACTGCTCTGTTAATTTCCGGCTGTACAACTACAAACAATAAAGAACTTGGCAGTGGAAATATAAATGTTCCCATTTACGATATAAAAGCTCCTGCTTCTGGAAAAATCATTGGTCTAATCAGCGAAAGCGGAGATCGTATCAGCAAAGAACAGCCATTATTCGCTATTGAAAATACAACAATTGACAAACAATTAAAAGCCTTAAATATACAGTTAGCCAAAGCTGAAGCTGATTTTAAGCGTCTTAAGCAAACTCCTGCCAAATCTGCACAAGTAGACCTATCAACAGCACAAGCAAATCTTGCAGCAGCACAACAAAAAGCAAATAAAATGAATCAACTCTTAGCTCTGGGAGCTGTATCAAGAATTCAAGCCCAAGAAGCACAAGAAGAACTGAAACTAGCTACTGCTCAATTGCAAAAAGCAACACAGCTCGCACTAAACTTCAAACCAGTTTCCCCAAAACAAATCGAAAGTCAGCAGAATCTAATCATACAATTAAAAGTTCAACAAACAGCCCTCATAAAAAAACAACAAGAAAATGAAGCCATTAGTCCCTGTACAGGAATTATTACCAAGCTGCTGTCAACTAATAACAGTAATGTCCAAAAAGAGCAAACTGTACTGCAAATAAATGCTCTTGATTACTGTACAATAATATTAAATACTTCTCCAAATGAAACTAAAACTTTAAAAGCAGGAATGTCAGTTAACATAAAAACTATTGAAAGTCCCGTTCCCTTTCTAGGTAAAATAAGTTCAATAGAGGAAGGCAAAATAATAATTATATCTGATAAAAAGCCAGAAAATATAAAAAATGGTTCTAAAGCAGATATTTCTTTAGCAGAATAATTTACAATAAACATAGTCAAATAATAAGGAGTAAAGATATGCTTAACCAATTTTCTCGTACAGAACTTCTTCTTGGCAGCAATGCTATTAGGAGCCTGCAAAATGCTCACGTTGCTATATTCGGTATTGGTGGCGTAGGTGGTTTCACGGCTGAAGCACTTGCACGCAGTGGAGTAGGCTGCTTTGATTTAATAGATAATGACACTATATCTTTAACAAATCTGAATCGCCAAATTATAGCTACACATAATACAATCGGTCAACCTAAAGTTGATGTTATGGCAGAACGTATACACAGTATTAATCCAAAAGCTTTGGTAAATACCAGTCGATGTTTTTTCCTACCGGAAAATCAACATGAATTTAATTTTGCTAAATACGATTATGTAATAGATGCTGTAGATACAGTTGCTGCTAAAATTGCTATAGTTCTGGCAGCGAAAAAAGTAAATGTACCAATAATCAGCAGTATGGGCACGGGCAATAAGGTTAATCCTTATATGTTTGAAGTAAGTGATATTTATAAAACACGCATTGATCCTCTTGCACGTGTTATACGCCAAGCTATGAAAAAGCATAAAGTGAAGAATTTAAAAGTTGTTTATTCACAAGAACTGCCCCTTATTCCTATAGACGAGATAAGCAACGATTGTAGCAACGAAGCACCTAAACGGCGAACAGTGCCTGGAAGCACAGCTTTTTGTCCGTCAGTTGCAGGTTTAATCATTGCCTCCGAAGTTATTAAAGATATAATAAAATGGGATAACGGTAAACGGAAAGGAGCTGTGCAATGATTATAGTCAGTGCCTGTCTTTTAGGTCAATCTGTACGATATAAAGGAGATTCCTGTCCACAAAAACTACTGCTAAACCCACAAATAATAAAACATCTTCTTCCCTTTTGTCCCGAATGTGCAGGTGGTCTCCCTACCCCAAGACCACCTGCTGAAATACAAGAAAACGGTGGTGGCAGCGCCGTTCTCTGCGGAAAAGCATATGTTATAACTAGCCAGGGTAAAAATGTCAGTACTGCCTATTGCCTTGGTGCACAAAAATGTTTAGATCTAAGCAAAAAAATGAATGTATCTGCCGCTATTTTAAAACAAGGCAGCCCCTCATGCGGAACAAGGGAAATTTATGACGGAAGTTTCAGCGGCAAAAAAATAGCAGGTCAGGGTGTAACAGCAGCGTTACTATCAAAACACAACATAAAGCTTTTTGGTGAAGATACATTATCAGAAGATCTTCTAAATAAGCTGATTAAAGAAGATAAAATTTAGCTTGTATATAAAAAAGGTATAGCTTCATGCAGTAAAAAACTTCTGCTATAAGCTATACCTTATTTATACATAAAATTAAAAGCGCCTCCAGCTTACAGTTAAAACTGCGCTAGGGGCGTTTCTCTCATAAAAAAATCACTCAAAAATACACATAACAGTCAGGACAAACAAAAAAACTAAGCTAACGCCCGCAGCACTAAACATAGTTGCTTCACCTCCATATTCCTACATTTGATTTTATTTATGACTGTTATCTGCAACAGTCACTCTAACATCTTTTCAAGTATCTATTATAGCACATTTTTGTATTTTGTATACAGTATTCCTAAATTTCTTCATACAAAAATCTTTTCCTTAAAGAGCCGCTCTTGCAACTTTAGTTATTTTACTATATAATATTGGCATGAGTTTTGCGGGTATAGTTCAGTGGTAGAACAATAGCTTCCCAAGCTATGTGTCGCGAGTTCGAGTCTCGTTACCCGCTCCATATATCAACAATAAAGGGTGTCATTTCTTCTTATTTAATTTAGATTAAGATAGAAATGTCACCCTTAATTTTTTATTAAAGAAAAAGAAAAAACCTCCGGAGCTAATTTCCGGAGGAATCTTCCTTTGACAAAAAGCAAACAGATTTAATAACTCTGAATTCATTCTGACAAAAAATACAATTAGGGTATAAGGATCAGTGGTTTCCCACGCTATTAATTATACATTACGCAGAATAAATTGTCTAGTTTTTTCTGAATTTTATTTCAAAATTTTCTTTTACTTATAGT
>CAZQQK010000084.1:0-7183 GCA_964595445.1 uncultured Phascolarctobacterium sp. | reverse complement strand
AAACGGCAAAATAAATGCGAAATATTTGTGTCTAAATTTATAGTTAACTATGATATAGATAAAAATAACGAAATAGCAATAATTCTTATAATAAAGCAGGGTTAATTCTTATACTAAAATAGAATTAATCTTAACTGTAAGCATTGTAAATAATTGAAAAAGATTAAAATTTTAACAGTATTTCTTGCATAAGTTCTTAATGAGGTGTATGATATAAGGCAAGAAATAGTTTAAGCACTTGTGCTGAAAGAGCGGTTGTATGATAAAATAAGTAAAGATGAAAGGAGGCTTGCTGACTGGAGGATAGACAAGCGTTTTTTTAGCGCAGAGAGTGTGCTGAGGTAATGCCATGGCATTGCAGCTCAAAAATGGGGGATGAAAATTTATGAAAAGTGAATTAGATTATAAAAGCATTGGTTTAAATGTAAAAGCTTTGCGTTTGAAAAATAATATTTATCAAACAGAGCTTGCTAAAACTTTAGGTGTTTCGCAAACTCATATGAGTAATATTGAAAGTGGCAGAGCTGGAATTACTTTGGAAAACTTAGTTAAGATGAAAAATATTTTCAACTGTTCACTGGATGAAATTGTTTTTGGGGAAGCTGCTAAAAGAAATAAGAGCGTTGTTTCTGAAAATTTTACTATGGAAGATGTTATGCAAGCTTTGCAAATGTTAAAAACACTCAAAGGTTAAATTGAAAATTACAGATTAAGCTGTTACAATGTGCAGATGTTGTAGCAGCTTTTTTATTATAGCAAAGCTTTATTTTAAGCCATAAATTTTTCACTTGCTTAAAGTCGAAAAGTCAAATATAATAAATAAAGCAGACAGCGGAAAGCTTACTATTATTGGATGATACTTACAGTGGCTGCTGTTCTGTTTAGTTAAAAGCAGGTGATAATTATGAAAAATTTAGCAGATGCTATTGAAAATTTTATTATAGGTGAATTATTGCAGGAGCATGAAGATACAGTGCTGGTACAGCGTAATGAATTAGCTGAACGTCTTTCGTGTGCTCCTTCACAGATAAGTTATGTTTTGAGTACACGGTTTACGCCTGAGAGAGGTTTTGTGGTCGAATCACGGCGTGGAAGCGGTGGTTTTGTACGTATTGTACGCATGGAACCTGCACTTACAGTACAGCATAAACAACCTACGGCAGTGCAGTTGGTGGAACATCTGGCACAGCAAAAGGTTATTACTGTAAGAGAGCGAGCTTTATTGAAATATATGTTACAGATTATAGATATAGATGAAGCAAGGAAAAAGGATGTGCTGCAGCAGGCAGTTACCCTTTTGCAGAAGTCAGGACGGGGGTAATTTTATGTTATGTGAAAATTGTCATAAAAAACAAGCGATTATGCACATAGTGTGTTTAATTGGCAATCAACAGATTAATAAATGGCTTTGCGGTGATTGTGCCAAGGATTACCTTCCTGCAAATATTGGTGACATACCGTTATCACCGGAGATGGGAAAAACACTTTTTGAAAGTTTGATGCAGGGATTAAATAAGCCTAAGAAGAAAACAACTTCTGATGGGTTTAGTGAGGCTGCTGCCAAAGTACTGGAAATTGCTGCAACTAAGGCGCTGGACTGCGGCAGTGAGCATATAGGAACAGAACATATTTTGTGGGGTTTATTGAATATTTCTGACTGTACAGGGAAAAAAATTCTGCATAAGCTGCATAACAATCTTAAGGAAATAATTGCTGAACTGGAAGATTGGCTGGATAAAGGTGCTAAAAAAACAGGACTTCCGCAGTATAGCCAACGGGCAAAACTGGTTATGGAACAAGCAGCGACTAATGCACGTGAACTGCAGCAGGAATATGTAGGCAGTGAGCAGCTGCTTTTGGGACTGCTGGCAGCGGGTGACGGTATTGCTTGTCAGGTTCTCAGTAAATTTAATATTACTTTGGATAAAGTTCATGAAATTGTTGCTGCATTGAATGAACAGCGGAAATCAGTTCCGGGGCGCAGTCAGCAAAGAAAGACTTTAACCGAGAAAACAGAACAAAATGTACTTGAAGTACTTTCCGGATATGGCAGAAATTTGAATATGGAAGCCAGTCATGGCAGGATAGATCCTGTAATAGGCAGAGAAATGGAGATTGAACGTGTTATTCAGATTTTGTGCCGACGTACTAAAAATAATCCTGTCATTATAGGAGAAGCTGGTGTTGGTAAAACAGCGATTGCTGAAGGATTGGCACAGCGTATTATCAAAGGAGATGTACCGGAGTTTCTTCAGCGTAAAATAATTTTTTCGTTAGAGTTGGGAATGTTGGTTGCGGGAGCTAAGTACCGCGGTGAATTTGAAGAAAGAATGAAAGAAATTCTTAAGCTTTTGCGAGAAGATAAACGGATTATTCTTTTTATTGATGAGCTGCATACGATAATTGGTGCAGGCAGTGCAGAAGGCAGTATTGATGCTGCTAATATCATTAAACCTGCATTGGCACGTGGCGAATTGCAGATTGTTGGAGCAACTACCATTGACGAATACAAAAAGCACATTGAAAAGGATGCAGCTTTAGAACGCAGATTTCAGCCTGTACTTGTAGAAACTCCTACAGCAGAGGAAAGTGAGAAGATGCTGCTTGGACTTAGAAAGCATTATGAAGAATTTCATAAGCTGCATATTACTCCAGAAGCGATAAAGGCTGCTGTAGAATTGAGTGATCGCTATATAACAGACAGAAATCTGCCGGATAAAGCTATAGATCTTATGGATGAAGCCTGCTCACGTCTGCGGATCAAGTTATATAAAAAATCAGCACCAGTACGTGCTTTACAGGAAGATTTGGAATATACGCAGATGGAGAAAGAAGAAGCAGTAGAAAAGCAGGATTATGAAAAGGCTGCAAAGCTGCGAGATAAGGAAAATAATTTGCAGCAAAAACTTGCTGAAGCCTTGGCTGAAATTTCCCAGGAAATACCTGTAAGTGCAGAAGATGTTGCAGCAGTAGTTTCTGCTTGGACTGGAATTCCGCTGGCGAAACTTACGGAAACTGAAAGCAGTCGTTTGTTACTGCTGGAGAAACGCCTGCATAAGCGTGTTATAGGGCAACAAGATGCTGTTGTTGCAGTGAGCAGGGCTGTGAGACGTGCACGTGCTGGCTTTAAAGATAAAAATCGACCAGTAGGTTCTTTCTTGTTTCTTGGCCCTACCGGCGTTGGCAAAACTGAACTGGCTAAAGCTTTAGCAGAGGAGCTGTTTGGTGATGAACGTGCTATGCTGCGCTTTGATATGTCCGAATATATGGAAAAACACACAACGTCCCGTCTTATCGGTGCTCCTCCTGGCTATGTTGGTTATGATGAGGGCGGACAGCTTACGGATGCTGTTCGGCGTAAACCTTACAGTGTAATATTATTGGATGAGATAGAAAAAGCTCATCCTGATGTTTTTAATTTGCTGCTGCAAATTATGGAAGATGGGCGGCTGACAGATGGACAGGGAAGAACTGTTGATTTTCGCAATGCAGTTATTATTATGACAAGCAATGCTGGTGCACAGCGTTTGAGCAACAATAAGCCTCTAGGATTTGCATTTGGCGAAGACGGTACTTTTAAAGGTCAGAAAGAACAGGTACTTGCAGAAATTAGAAATATTTTTCGTCCAGAGTTTTTAAATCGTATTGATGAAATTCTTGTGTTCAGTCCGCTTGTACGTAGTGAATTGGAACAGATTGCTGTCAATATGCTGAAAGATTTAAATGAACGTATGGCAGAAAATGCTTTGAGTATTGAGCTTATGCCTTCGGCTAAAGAACTTTTATTGCAAGAAGGCAGTGATAGTAAATATGGCGCACGTCCATTGCGTCGTGCTTTGCGTAAGCTAATAGAAGATCCAATAAGTGACTTGTTTTTGGCAGGTGAATTTGTTCGTGGAGATAAAATTATTGCAGAAGCAGGAGATGGGAAAAAGTTATGTTTTCATAAGGCTGTAGAGGGAGCAGAATTTTTGCTGGAACTGCCGGTAGCTGCAGAACCTATAGCAGTTGCTTCGATAAAGGAGGACAGAAATGGCTAAAAGCAAAAGCCGTTTTGTTTGCCAAGAATGCGGCTATGTTGTTACAACATGGATGGGACGCTGTCCAGACTGCGGTGCGTGGAATACTTTGGTAGAGGAGATAGAAACAGCTGTTAAACAAACTGCCAAAAGTTATCTGCCTACTAATAATGTAAAACTGAAACCACGTACAATTTCTAGTGTAGCACAGACAAAGGTTGAGCGTTTGGAAACTGGTATTCGTGAGTTTGACCGTGTACTTGGCGGTGGCGTTGTACCAGGAAGTTTAGTCTTGCTTGGTGGTACGCCTGGAATAGGAAAATCTACAATTCTTCTTGATGCTGCTCTGCGTTTTGCACAGCGAAGCATTAAGGTACTGTATGTCAGCGGTGAAGAATCGGAAGAACAAACAGCTATGCGTGCAGTGCGATTGGGTGGATTGAAGGCAGACGATAATCTGCTGATTATGACGGCTACAGATTTAGACGCAGTTTTAATACAGGCAAATGCGATAAAGCCTCAGCTCTTGATTATTGACAGTATACAGACTATGTATAATTCAGAATTGCAGTCGGCTGCCGGAAGCGTAGGACAGGTTCGAGAATGCACTGCAAAACTTTTACAGTTTGCTAAAAGTACAGGTATTGCAGTACTGGTAATTGGTCATGTGACAAAAGACGGCAGTATAGCAGGCCCCCGACTTTTAGAGCATATGGTAGATGTTGTATTGCAGTTTGAGGGTGATAGGTCTTATTCTTATCGTGTACTGCGTGCGTTGAAAAATCGTTTTGGCAGTACAAATGAAAGCGGTATTTTTTCAATGGAATCTGGTGGACTTTTAGAAGTATCCAATCCTGCAGGATTATTTCTTGAGGATAGGGATGGTGAGGTTTTCGGCAGTGCCATTGGAGCATGCATGGAGGGTAATAGACCTATTTTAGCAGAGTTTCAGGCTTTGGTTGCTAAAACACCTTATGGAATGCCTCGGCGTACAGCTGTAGGTTTTGACTATAATCGCGTAAATATGCTGTTGGCGATTTTGGAACGTCGTTTTGGTATGGACTTTGGTATTTATGATGCCTATGTAAATGTAGTCGGTGGAATGAAAGTTAATGAACCTGCTGCTGATTTGGCAGTGGCAGCGGCACTTGTTTCAAGCTATCGCAGTAAAGCGGTACCGCATGGAGTGATGATTTTTGGCGAGGTAGGGCTTACAGGCGAGGTACGTCGTGTAAGTGCGCCGGAAAGACGAATCATGGACGCTGTAAATTTAGGTTTTACTAGGTTTATTATACCTGACAGTAAAATACAGCTTCCGCAGACAGCAAAAATACAGCTTGTTCGTGTAAAAACATTAGAGCAAGCAATGGATGCTGTGTTTTGTTAAGATAGGTAATTAATAAAGGCATTGCTGAGGCAATGCCTTTATCATTGCATTTTTATACTGTTTATGGTAATCTATAATATATTAAAACGTCAAAAAAATTACAAATAAACTAAATCTCAAATGTATATATTTTTAAGGAGAGTGAAGGATAGATGCAAAAGCAAGCACAAGAAATGATACTAGTCATCGATTTTGGAGGACAGTATAATCAATTAATTGCCAGACGTGTACGTGAAAGCGGTGTATACTGTGAAATTGTTTCTTATAAACATAATTTAGAAGCAATTAAAGCCAAAAAACCTAAAGGAATAATTTTTACTGGTGGGCCTAACAGTGCTTACCTTGAAGACTCTCCGACCATTGCTCCAGAAATTTATACATGGGGCGTACCTGTTTTGGGAATTTGCTATGGTAGTCAGTTGATGATGCATATGCTGGGGGGCAAGGTGTGTGTAGCTCCTGAACGTGAATATGGTAAAACAGCAGTTGATTTAAAAGTAAGCAGTCCTCTTTTTAAAGGACTTCCAGAGAAAAATATTTGCTGGATGAGTCATAATGATTATATTGAAAAGGCTGCACCTGGATTTGAAATTATAGCAAGTACACCAAACTGTCCTGTTGCTGCAGCACAGGATGAAGCAAAGGGACTGTACTGTGTTCAGTTCCATCCTGAAGTACTGCATACAGAAAATGGTACAAAAATGCTTAGTAATTTTGTTTACAATGTTTGTGGCTGTGCAGGAACTTGGAAAATGGATTCCTTTGTTGAACAAACCGTAGCTGATTTAAAAGAGAGAATTGGTGATGGTAAAGTACTCTGTGCTCTTTCTGGTGGTGTAGATTCCAGCGTTTGTGCTGCTATGTTGGCTAAAGCTATTGGCAAACAGCTCACCTGCGTATTCGTAGATCATGGTCTGCTTCGTAAAAATGAACGTGAAGAGGTTTGTGCTGTTTTTGGAGAAGGCGGACAGTTTGATATTAACTTTATCTGTGTTGATGCCCGTGAACGTTTTTATAAAAAACTGGCTGGTGTAACAGCACCTGAAGGCAAACGTAAAATTATCGGTGAAGAATTTATCCGTGTATTTGAAGAAGAAGCTAAGAAAATTGGGGCAGTAGATTATTTGGCACAGGGAACTATATACCCTGATGTTGTTGAAAGTGGTCTTGGCGGTGAATCTGCTACCATCAAAAGCCATCATAATGTAGGCGGTCTGCCTGATTTTGTAGATTTTAAGGAGATAGTTGAACCTCTGCGTGATTTATTTAAAGATGAAGTGCGTCAGTCTGGACGTGAACTTGGTCTGCCGGAAAATCTTGTAGCACGTCAGCCGTTCCCTGGACCGGGACTTGCAATTCGTATTATTGGTGAAGTAACTCCGGAAAAGGTAGCAATTGTACAGGATGCAGATGCTATTTATCGTGAAGAAGTAGATAAGTTGCCATTGGCTGAGAGACCAAGTCAATATTTTGCTGCATTGACTAATATGCGCAGTGTTGGTGTTATGGGTGACGAGCGTACTTATGATTATGCTATTGCTCTGCGTGCTGTAACTACCACTGATTTTATGACTGCAGAAGTTACAATGCTGCCGCCTGCAACAATTACTGCCGCTGCTAATCGCATTGTAAATGAGGTTAAGCATATTAACCGTGTTTTGTTTGATTATACAACCAAACCGCCTGCAACAATCGAATTTGAATAAAAAAACAGGAAATGCCAATGAGGTGACCCCAAAAAGTTAGACTTTTTTAGCGTAGCAGTTTTATTGGCTGC
>CAZQQK010000083.1:0-7204 GCA_964595445.1 uncultured Phascolarctobacterium sp. | reverse complement strand
TAAAAATACAGTTTTTAGTTGTTGCGTGTAGAGACTTGCCTTTTTTGTATTCAATGTTACAATATAGTTGAAGTGATTAGCAGAATAAAGGAGATAGTTGGATGAATATAAGTCCTGTTTTGAAAAAGAATTTATATCATTACTTTATGGTTACACTTGCTTGTGCAATCATGGGAATTGCAATGAATACATTTTATATGCCTAATAAGATGTTAAGCGGAGGAATAGGCGGTGTAGCTGTGTTGTCTTATTACGTAGCAGGATTGCCTATGGGAGCGACAAGTTTGCTTTGTAATGTACCATTATTTTTTCTGGCTTATAAATATATGGACAGAGAGTATACTATAAGTGCCTTATATGGAATCATTATGTTTTCAGCTTCTTTAGATTTTTTTCATTTTCTTGCCTCTTATACAGTGGTGCATGATAAGCTCTTGGCTTGTATTGCTGGTGGTGTACTTTATGGTATAGGTGCTGCCTGTATGTATCGTGTGGGTGGTTCCAGCGGCGGAACAGATATAATTGGTGCAATTATCCAAAAGCATTACTCTATTGCTATCAGTACTACTGGGTTTATTTTTAATATAGGGCTGTTATTGGCAAGTATTTCTTTATTTGGTATTGAGCCTGTTTTGTATACGTTATTGACTTTCTTTATTATGAGTAAGACTTGTAATGCTTTTACAACAGGGTTTGATTATAAAAAGAAAGTAATAATTATTAGTGCTCATCATGATGAAATTGCTGAAGCTATTATAAAAATAGTGGGACGTGGCGTTACCTATATAAGCGGAGAGGGCTGCTTTACACATCAGCATAGGGAACTAGTTTTTGTTGTAATTAAGCTTACACAGTTGGCTAAGGTTCGTTCAATAGTGCGCGAAATTGATCCTAGTGCTTTTATGATTATCAGCGATGTTACAGATGTTTTTGGTCGTGGCTTTACATTGAAGGCCTCAGGACCTGATTTTCCACGGCCTAAGTTTGAAGCACATGAGCAGCAGAAGAAAATATAACATAATAGTTAAAATAAAAAACACTTTATCTATCCTTTATTTGTACTTAAGAATAGATAAAGTGTTTTTTTAGTATTAAGTTTATTTTACATGTTTATCCTGTACAGCTTGTTGATTAGGAGAAGCAGCTGCATATTTAGTAAGTGCAACTTTAGTAATACGGAAGTCGCCTACGGTTCCAGGACCGTCTATGCAGCCGTTAGGGCAGGCCATACCTTCGAAATAACTACAGTCAAGATTTCCTTTTTCTGCGGCTTGTAGATCACGCAGACAATTATCTAAACCAGCTGCATAGTGTGCAGAACGAACTTCACCGCTAAGACTGGCTGTTGTACTTTTTACAGCAGCAGTAACACCAGCAGTTAAAGGAAAACTCAAGCCGATTTTAGAGGCATCACGGATATAAGCAGAATTGTTCATTTCAGCAAATTTTATATCTTTGCCTTCCAGCATACACATGAGTTCTTCAAAGGTCATGACATAGCTGACAAGGTCTTTATGTTCTCGTCCCTCGTTCTTTTTGGCTATGCAGGGACCTATAAAGACTGTTATAGCCTCAGGATAGTGTTGCTTAATAAATTTAGCACAAGAAATCATTGGTGATGGAGTTGCAGAAATTTTATCAGCAGCAGTGGGAACTTGCGTTTTGATTAATTTAACAAAGGCGGGACAGCAGGAACTGGTCATAAATTTTTGCTTTTCAGGAACTTTTTCCAAATATTCCTGTGCTTCTTGCAAGCTTGTGATATCAGCTCCGATACCTACTTCGAATATTTCGGCGAAACCAGCTTTTTTTAGTGCTGTATAAATTTGAGGCATAGTGATTTTCAAACCGTACTGACCAACGATTGACGGCGCAAGCATAGCTATAACTTGTTTGCCCTGTTGTATTTCACGAATTATACGTACAATATTGCTGCGTTCGTCAATTGCGCCAAAAGGACAGGCGTTACGGCAGGCACCGCAGGTAACACATTTTTCATGATCAATTACTGCTTTTCGGTCTTCTCCTATGCTTACTGCACCAAGGGCACAGGCACGTACACAGGGTCTATGAATTTCAATAATTGCACCATATGGACAGACCTGTTTGCAGCGACCGCATTCAATACATTTTGTTTTATCAATAAAGGCTCGATTCTGCACAAGGCTGATTGCTTTTCGGGGACAATTATTCATACATTTATGTGCTATGCAATGGCGGCAGATATCTGTTACATAATATGCTTCAATAGGGCATTGATCGCAGGCAGCAGGCAATACATCTATTAACGGCAGATCAGTGCGTTCAGGTTCGTTTAGTGTCAGTTTAGCAGCTTCTATAATATTGCTGCTGCAATCTTGCCCTAATGCCATATCAATACGATTTTTTAAAACAGCTCTTTCTTTGTAAACGCAGCAGCGATAACGAGGAGTGTCATCTTGTACTTCCTGTAAAATATCATATATGTGCTCGGGCAGCTCATTGTTCCAGGTATAGCGTGATAAATGTTCTAATACCATACGACGCAGTTGAGCTACAGCAGTTAGTTCCATTGAGATTTCCTCCTTGTAATTAACTAGATTGCATTATATATTTTAAATTCTTGATAAAAGAAAAAAATCCTGCCGTTGTAATCTGAATTCATCATATATTATTGCTGAAAATATTGATTATCGTTGTAGTTTAGCTGTTTGTGGAAAGAAGTATAATATAAATAGTTGTAAGTATATAAGTAATAATTAAGGAGAGATTTATTTTTAGAAAGAAAAAATAAAGAAATTCTAATTTATTCTCTTTACCAATTTATAAAGCAGTATTATAATAAGCGCATAAAGCAACAACGTAGTTGTTGGATTGATAAAATCCGAACTTCGTTGTTGCTTTTTTTGTTTATATGCATATTGTTGAAAATCAGTAAATATGTTAAACAGTCTAAAAATGTAGAACTGTTTGAAAAGCACAAGATATTTACTAAAGTAGAAGTTGAGTCGCGTGTAGAAATTCTTTTAGAAAATTATAGTACAACGATTTCTATTGAAGCAGCAACTATGCTTGATATGCTTTATAAAGATATTATTCCTGCTTTTAATGATTATAGCAGGGAACTTTTAACATCTGCTTTAGATAAAAAAGCTTTAGGTATTGAAGCAGGTTTCGAAGTAAATTTGGTAGATAAGCTTAATAAGTTGGGTGACATTGTATATAAATCTTCCATTAAGTTTGCTGATGAACTTAAAGAGGCATCTGTGATAGAGGATAGTGAAAAGAAAGCAATTTATTATCATGATATAGTTTATAGAAGAAATGAACAAAATACGCAGTGCTGCAGATGAGGCTGAAAGTTTAATGGGGTAGTAAATATCTTACGGAGATTTACTTTTTGGGGTTAATGAATAACAGTCACTGTTGAAAATAGAATTATATTAATCTAAAAAGAGATTATCTTAGCAAGGGTATATTTTTATAGAGGAATAAAAAAAATAATGCTGATATTTTGTTATGGTATTGAGGTTTTCTGGTAAAATATTAGTAATGTTAATTTATTTGGAGAGGTTGATGTATTAGATTTTTCACTTGCTATTTTATCTTTGCGTTGCTACAATGAAATAGTCAAGGTTGAATTATTTTGGAGGTAGGGTATTATGAAGGAAATATATGATTTGGCAGAGGCTTATCATAACGAAGGAAATAACTGTGTTGAATCTGTTGTAAAAGCCTGCAATGATGGTCTGAATTTAGGTTTGCCTGCTGAGGCTATTAGAATGGTATCTGGAATGGGTGGCGGTATTGGCCGCAGCGGTTGTGTATGTGGTGCTTTATCTGGGTCTTGCTTGGTAATCAGTTCTATTGTAGGACGTGTGGATGTATCGGAAAAACATCAAACAGAAATATATAAATATACACATGAATTTCATGAAAGGTTTACAGAACATTTTGGTGCTTCCTGCTGCCGTGTTCTGAATCGTTTGAGTTTTGGTACGCCGGAATACAGAACAAAATGTATAAAAATTACGGCTGAAGCTGCTGATATGGTTTCGGACTATTTATTGGAAAAAGGTCTGATAAAATAATATTGTTGTAAGAAACGCTTCAGATTTCTCTGGAGTGTTTTCTGTTTTTATAAATAAATGTTAAAACAAATAAGACTTGAAATGGAGTAATTTATGGAAGGACGAAAATTAAAAAAAATTGCAATTCTGGCAACAGGTGGAACAATTGCTGGTAAAGCTCCTTGCGCTGAAAATATTGTTGGTTATAGAGCAGGAGTTTTCAGCATACAAGATCTATTGCAAGAGATAACAGAGCTTGATAATACTGCATTGATTATGGGAGAACAAATATGTAATATAGACAGCAGCAGTATGACGGATACTTTGCTCTTAACTTTGGCAAATCGGTGCAATGAGCTTTTGTCACAGAATGATATTGATGGTATAGTCATTACGCATGGTACGGATACAATGGAGGAAACTGCTTTTTTTCTTAACTTGACGATACGAAGCTCTAAACCTGTTGTGCTTGTGGGTTCCATGCGTCCTGCTAATGCTTTGAGTGCAGATGGACCGTTAAATATTTTGAATGCTGTAAGAACAGCAGTTGCCGATGCAAGTATTGGTCAGGGTGTTTTGGTTAGTATGAATGATGAGATTTACAGTGGTCGTGATGTTACTAAATTACATACTGTAAACGTATCAACTTTTAGCTCTCCCAACGGTGGTGCCTTGGGATATATATTTGGCGATGAAGTGCATTATTATTATCAAAGCTTGAAAGCACATACAATTAATAGTGAGTTTTATATTAATGAACTTACAGATTTGCCGCGTGTAGATATTATTTATGGACATATAGGCGAAGACAGTGTTTTATTGGAGGCTTCACTTGCAGCTGGAGCAAGAGGTATTGTAGTTGCAGGTTGTGGTATGGGCGGTATTCATAAGTCGATAGAATCTGTACTTTTAAATGCTTGCCGCTGTGGTGTAGCAGTGGTACGCAGCAGTCGTACTAGTAGCGGAATTGTAACGGCTGGATTAGAAGATTGGACTAAGGCTGGATTTATAAATGCTGATAACCTTAATCCTCAAAAGGCTCGTCTGTTATTACAGTTAGCTTTAACTAGAACACAAGATTTTAATAAAATTCAACAAATGTTTGCTAAATATTAAGCTGTAAAGCATAAAAAGGCTCTCTGAACTTATTCAGAGAGCCTTAATTATTATGGTTTGTTGGTTTTATGATGATTTTGCTTACGAAGTAGTTTTTCTGTTTCGTAAGCTTCTTTAGCGGTTACAAAAGATTCTAAAGTCCAACCTTTATTAAGCATTTCGATTAGTAATTTACCTGTATTGTTGGCATCGTCAAAGGCGGTATGCCACAAACCTTCGGTATTTACATTTTGTTCTTCAGTAGCTTTTCTGAGACCAGTTGTATTGTCATCACCTTTCCAAAGTCTATAAGCCAATGCTAAATCAAGATAGTCATCATATTGTATTGGATTAGGAAGTTTATGATGTTCGCAGCCTCTGTTGAGTACTCTGTAATCTTCGCCTCCCCAAGCAACAAAGTATGTTTCTCCCGACTGATACATTGCTGCAAGTTCATTTATCATAGTTGAAAAGTCAATTGCCTTTTGCATATCTTTTTCTGTTATCATGCAAAAATCCATAGCTGCTTTAGCTTGGCGTGGGAAAAAATGCGGTTTGACAAAATCTTGAAGACGGTCTGTTTCACTTAAAGGATTACCGGAAAGTTTTACAGCACCAATTTCAATAATTTCGGAGAAAAATCCATTAGGACGACCGAAAGGTCGATCGTAATTAGTAAATTCAAAATCTACAACAAGAAAATTTTTCATAAATTTCCTTTCCCAGACCGAGAGAAGAACAGTCTGTATAAATTTTATCTTAGATTTACTGAAAAATTATTTTTTATTACGGCAACATTTTTTATATTTTTTGCCGCTGCCGCAGGGACAAGGGTCGTTTGGATAAACTTTTTTTGCTTTAGAGCCAACACGATTATTAGTGCTTTTGCCAGTTAAATTTGGCATAGGAATTTCTACTGCTTCAGCAGTATTTATATCCCATCCCAAAGAAGGTTCTGGATTAAAATGATTGCTGGATGGAAGCTGTAAGTTTAGTTCACGCAGAGTGTGACCACGTAGGCAATACATTCTGGTAGCTTCATTTGCTGCTTTTTGTACTAGATGATAAAAGCGATTTTTCTGTTCATCATTATTAAGTGTTAAAGGTTCTATACCTTTGAGATTTTTTATTGTTTCAAAAATGGTATCTATGTTTTCGCCCATATTGAAATTATTGTAAATTAAACCACAGTAATAATGTGCTTTAGATACATTTTGTTTTAGTTCTTTGCGTAAAAATTGATAGAGTTCTTTATAAATGACTTCATCTTTTAGATAATTATGCTCGCTTAATGAAGAAATTTCTTTTACAGTAGGAATATAGAAGCTGAAAGTCTCTTGGCTTTTTTCCAGTTTCAAGTAAAAATTGTCTTTTAATACATCTTTGAGTATGATTTTATCATTGCGTAATATGCATTGATTAAAATTATCAGGAAGCTCTGCGAAAATCAATTTGAAATCTTCCAAAGAGATTTTGCAACCTCGTTTTTGTATATACATTTTGTGAAATATTTCCAGTGGAGCTACTACGTGTAATGCAGCGAATGCTTCTTCACAATCCATAAGCCAGGAAAGTTGTTGGCGTTTTTTTTGGAAAGCTTCTGTATTAATTTGTTTATAAACAGTTTTTACTTCCGCAGGAATTTCTACACTGTGATCGCTGTATTCTGCCATATATCCCATATGGATGAAAGGCATTATGAGAGGAAGTTCTTTAGGTAATGGGTTAAAACGTTCCTTTGTTACAGCAGTATCCCAAATTTTAATATTATCGTTAGGCATAATGGAAAAACGACGTTCCATTGTTTCCGGTTTAAGCATTTCGGCATAGAGTTTATTTATAAGTTCGTTTTTATTTAGTTTGTTGTGGGAGATACACAGCTGATTTGCAGCGATAGTTAAATCATTTAGAGAAAATGTTTTTAGATAGTCTAAAAGTAACTGATTATAAATATTTTCTTGTGCAGTGTTATCTTTACTTGATGTTATGGTCATGAATAGGGACTCTCCTTCTTAAACTTGATATATTTATTAATTATAAATAAAATTAGGAGATATGGC
>CAZQQK010000082.1:0-7314 GCA_964595445.1 uncultured Phascolarctobacterium sp. | reverse complement strand
AAGTACGGCAGCTCCTGTTTTGTATTTAGTTAGTATGTTGTAATTATTTTTGAATTTATGATTATTCATTACGAAATTGTTTCCAATAATTCCAAAAGTCTTTAGCAATGGCATTAATACGTTTATCTTTTTTGCGTACTAAAGCTACAGAGCTGTGCAAATCTTTATTTAAATTTATTGTCATTACGTTGGGGAAAATTTTAGTATCTACCAAACTGTCGGGCAGAATAGAAATACTGTCTGACTTTTGAACAATTTCCAGCAATATTTTATGTCTGGTGGTCAGACAGTTGACTTTAACTTCTAAGCCTTCCTTTTCCATAGCTTTAACTACGATTGTATACAGTCTTGATGAGGGACTGAGCAGGGAAAGTGGGTATTGGGCAGCTTCCTTTAAGGAAACTTCTTTCTTTTGGCTCAAAGGGTGATTTTTACTGCAAACCAGTACAAAAATATCATCAAAATAGGGAATAATTTCCAATTCATCAATATTATCCAAAAACTCTGTGCGTATGAGAGCCATATCAATTTTATTTTCATCTAATTCTTTTAGTACATCATCTTGGCTGCCTTCATGCATATCAATGATAACATTTATATCGGATGAATAAGATGTAGTGAATTCAGCAATTTTTTCACTGACACCATAAGATGAAACTATAGGTATAGAACCTATACGAATAGTTTTAGAGCTTTTTTTGACAAATTCATCCAAACAAAGCCGCATATCGTTATGTTCTTTAATTGTGTTTTGAGCATAATCTACGAACTTTTTACCAGCGGAAGTTAAGTGAACCTTGGAATGTTCGCGTTTAAAAAGGTCTATTCCCAGTTCATCTTCCAAGGCTTTTATTTGCTTTGACATGGAAGATTGAGAAATAAACATTTCGTCAGCAGCTTCAGAAAAGCTTCCAGTTTTAACAATTGTAAGGAAATATTTTAATTGTTCAATTTTCATTACAAATTCTCCTTTAAAACTACATGTTTAATATCACAATAATCAGACAAAACATCTTATATGTTACCTAAACTTTTCTATACAAATTATGTTTTTTCATTATGTTATCTATATTCTCATACCATTTTACTTTATTATATGAAATTTAGCCAATAATTCCTATTCGAAAATAGAAACTATGAGTTCATCAATGGAATTTCCTAAAGAGAATTAACTTTGGTGTTAACTGAATTGCCTTTTTTACGTGTGAATTTTAAGATGTTTTTAGAGAAAAGCTATAGCGGAGACCTGCAGTGATAAATGTTACTGCTTAAGGTCATATAATCTCTTGCAAAGAAGCACTTTGGCGAGAGTTGCAATGAAAACCAAAGTGCCAAACTGTCAAAGCTAAATTTTTGATTAAGGAGGTAGAAACATGAAGTTAACAAAGCAACGTATTGGCTTTTTACTTGGTATTGCTGTAGCGTTGGTAATATCGTCCATCAGCATTCCTGGACTTGAAAGAAATGGGCAGCTGTGTATGGCCTTTTCTTTCATGACAGTAGTATTTTGGGGCTTTCAAATTACACAGCCGGGTTATACCTCTGGTTTGTATCTGTTGCTTTTAGCGGTATTTGGTGTTGCTAAACCAACTTTGATTTTTGGGACTTGGACAGGGCCTATGATGTTCCTGATTATTGGTGCCTATTTGATAGCGGGTGCTGTAAAAGATTCAGGTTTAGGTGAAAGAATTGCCTATAAATTTATTATTTCTTTTGTAACATCGTTTAAGAGTATAATCAGTGCAATTTTTATTCTGACTTTTATACTCAGCTTGATGATTCCACATCCTTGGCCACGTGCTTTCTTGATTATGTCAGTTATGGCTGTTGTTATTAAGAGTGCCAAGATTCCGCGAGAAGATGCTGTGAAAATTGGCTTTACTGTATTTGCATCTTCTGTTCCTGTATCGTTAATTTTCTTGACTGGTGATGCAACTATAAGTCCTTTAGCTGTTCAATCTTCTGGTGTTGCTTTGGGATGGTTAGGTTGGTTTAAACTGATGGGGCCGCCATCTATTATAGTTTCCATAATTACTTATTTCATGATACTTATTCTTTTTAGACCTACACAGGAGATTAGTATTAATAAAGAGGAAATGCGACTTAAATTAGCTGCAATGGGACCAATGAGTGCTAAGGAAAAACGTACAGCCTTTTGGGTAACTATGGCGATTATTCTCTGGATGACTGATACTATCCATGGCATTGATATTGGTTGGGTAACTCTGTTTATTGCTATGGCAATGTCTATGCCGGTTATTGGTGAAATCCTTACTCCTGCTAGTTGGGGCGGTGTACCTCTCCATGTATTGATTTTTTTAACTGCTGCTGTTGCTATCGGTCGTGTTGGTGGTGCAACTGGCATGAATGCTTGGATTGCTCATACTGTTCTTCCTTCGACTGTTCCCAGTAACCCATATATTTTGGCAGCTTTCATTGCCACTGTTTCTATTATCATACATATGCTTTTGGGCTCTGTAATTGTAGTTATGGGGATAGTTATTCCTGCTATGATTACTTTTACAAGTCAAATGGGTATAACTCCATTGGTTCCAGCTTTATTAGCTTATTCTGCAGTTGCTTCTCACTATGTATTACCGTTTCAGCATTTGAATATGTTGGTAGGTATGGGAGAAGACAATGGTATGTATACTCAAAAAGAAACTATTCGACTTGGCATTCCCTTTATCTTAGTAATTTACATTATGACTGTAGCTATTGAAGTTCCTTATTGGAGCATTTTGGGCTTATTTAATAAATAATAATGAATAGCATCTCAAGGAGGCTGGATATGAGAATTATTGTAGGAATATCTGGAGCAAGCGGTGTAGTTTTAGGTTATGAAATGCTTAAAGCTTTAAAGTTAATACCTAATTGTGAAGTACATCTAGTTTATACTGAAGGTGCAGTAAAAAACTTTGGATATGAAACGAATCTTAGTATGGAAGATGTCAGCAATCTAGCTGATGTCGTTCATAATAATAAAAATATGGCTGCTTCAATTTCCAGTGGTTCTTTTAAAACCGATGGGATGATTGTTGTTCCTTGCAGTATGAAAACATTGGCTGGTATTGCTGCTGGTTATGCAGAAAATTTGTTGCTGCGTTCTGTAGATGTTTCATTAAAGGAAAATCGTAAAGTAGTTATTGTTCCTCGAGAAATGCCTTTGAGTCGTATTCATCTGCGTAATATGAAAGAAGCAGCGGATTGTGGCTGTATTATCGTTCCGCCTATGCTTACTTTTTATAATGATTCTGACTCTGTAGATAAGCAAATACAGCATATTATCGGTAAAGTTTTAATGCAGTTTGGTATAGATTACAAGAATTTCATCGCTTGGAAAGGATTGGAATAGAATGTTGATACAACAGTTTTCTTTTGGTAATGATAAATTGCTCATTGGAGCTTCTGTTATCAAGATTGGTGATGATTATGTTGTAGCCTTTGGTGGTGGCGAAAAATTTCATATTGGTGCTGTTGCAGTTGGTGTACCTCATCCCAGCTTAAAAGGTGATGGTGTTTGTTCATCTTCTGTTTCTGTAATTTGTTTGACTGGGCACAAAGAGGATATGCTTGCTCGTACAGCAGCATTGGAATTAAGCAGGGCTTTTAAGCATATTGTAACAGTTACGGTGGGTATACATATTGATAACGCTGCCGCAAAAGAAATAAGCATATTAGAATCAAAGTTTAAAATTCTTTTGCAGCAAATTATTGAATATGCTTTATCTTGTAGTAAAACAAATGAAATTTAGGAATGTTTGAAAGAAACTGTCAAATATTTTTCCTAATCAGCTTTATGTGAAGAAATATATTCTTTAACAGAATAAGAAAGCGTATTTCTGGAATTTCCCAAAAGGCATATCCTGCTGCAGTATGTGAATTGCTATTCAATAAATTGGACATTAAGATAATAAATAAAGGGAAAACCTTTTATGAGTTAAGAACTACTAAGGAGGTCAGTTAACATGGCAAAAGTTTACAAAGATTTAAGAGAATTTTTAGCAACTTTGGAAAAAGAAGGTCAATTAATTCGTGTTAAAGAAGAAGTTTTTCCAGAACCTGATATTGGTGCTGCTGGCAGGGCTTGTGCAAATATGGATAAAAAACCTGCTGTTTGGTTTGAAAAAGTAAAAGGTTACAAATATTCCGTAGTAACTAATGTTCATGGTTCTTGGGCAAATCACGCTTTGATGTTGGGGATGCCAAAGAATACTTCTATTAAGGAGCAATTTTATGAACTGAATCGTCGTTGGGACAAATTCCCTGTTCTACCTGTAATTCTGCCGCGTGAAAAATCTGCCTGTAAAGAGAACACAATTACCGAAAACATTAATTTATTTGATATTCTGCCTCTATACAGAATTAATGACCAGGACGGCGGTTTCTTTATCTCTAAAGCTTCTGTAATAACTGGTGATCCTGATGAACCGGACAACTTGGATAAATTGAATGTTGGCACTTATCGTATACAAGTTAAAGACATTGACCGTATTGGCATTCAAGCTTTGCCGTTTCATGACATTGCCATTCAATTGCGTAAAGCGGAAGAAGTTAACGAACCTTTGCCTATCGCTATTGCTATTGGCAATAGTCCTTTAGTAACTTTTATGGCTTCCACCCCAGTTGCTTATGACCAAAATGAGTATGAATTTGTTGGTGCTTTGCAAGACGGTGTTCCTACTGAAATAGTTAAAGCTGATACTGCAGAGCACCTGTATGTACCAGCTCATGCAGAGGTGATTTTGGAAGGCTACATAATGCCTCGTGTACGCACTTGTGAAGGGCCTTTTGGTGAATTCCCAGGTTCATACTCTGGTGCTCGTCTGCAATGCGAAATTAAAATTACTCATATTACCCATAGAACTAATCCGATTTTTGAAAACTTGTATTTGGGTATGCCTTGGACAGAAATCGACTATTTGATGGCTTTAAATACCTCTGTACCTATCTATAAACAATTACATGCATCTATTCCTGAAGTTGTTGCTGTTAATGCAATGTACACTCATGGCATTGGTGAAATCATTTCTGTTAAATCTCGCTATGGTGGTTTTGCTAAATCTGCTGCCTTTCGTTTGTTATCCACTCCACATGGTACAGCTTATGCAAAGATTATCATTCTAGTAGATGAATTTGTAGACCCATTTAACTTAGAGCAAGTTATGTGGGCACTTACTACTCGTGTTAAACCTACAAAAGACGTTTCTATCATTCAAAACTGTGCTGGTATGCCTTTGGATCCGTCTTCCTATCCAGCGGGTATGCATGATAAGCTGATTATTGATGCTACTACACCTGTTCCGCCTGAACCTAACCCACGTTCTGTTGAACTTCTTAAACCATCTCCTGCTACACCTAAATGGGAAGCGATTTTTAGAGATTTTATGATTGCTCAAAAGAATTAATTGCTGATTGTTGATATAATAATATAAAGGAGGCCGATTTTTTATGAAATGTCCGCGTTGTGATTCTGAAACTGTTAGAGTTATGACAAAATCTCCTGTTGGGGATGTTTGGAAAGTTTATGTATGCGATACTTGTTGCTATTCTTGGCGTTCTACAGAAGATATTCATGTGCATGACGTATTCAAACTGAATCCAGCAGATATTCCTAACCTGCAGCAGATTCCTGCTGTACCGCCTTTGAAAAAAGAATAATCAAATTATAATTTAGGACATAAAAAAGAGAAATGACGGGAAAATTTTGTTTCTTGTCATTTCTCTTTTTGTAGATTGAATTATTTTTTTATAATAACCTATATATTTTTAAACAGTTTCAGAGAAATTTTCGAAAGAAAATATTTTTCATAATCATATTACACTTTATTCTTAGCTTTACTAAAGAGTTTCTATCAGTGTTGCAATGTGATATAATCAAATAAATATAGTAATTTATAAAGGCAGGGTGTAAGGGTTATGAAGATGCAAAGTCCTGTGAAACAGGGTGACAATATTATTTTACAAATAAGTGGATTAGGCAGCAACGGTGAAGGTGTAGGCAAATACGAAGGCTTTACAGTGTTTGTGCAGGGTGCATTGCCGCAGGAAGAAGTGAGTGCAAAGGTTAAGCTTGTAAAGAAAAACTATGCAGTTGCTGTGTTACAAAAGATACTCAAACCTTCTGCGGAACGGGTCGAACCATTGTGTCCAGTATATAAAGAATGCGGCGGTTGTCAATTGCAGCATCTTAGTTATGCAGGACAGTTGGCATATAAGCGTCAGCAAGTGCAGGATGCTCTGAATCGTATTGGTCATTTAGAAATAGATGTCATACCGGTTTTGGGAGCATCAGAACCATGGAATTATCGCAATAAAATGCAGTTTCCGGTAGCTGTAAATACAGAAGGAAACTTACAGATTGGCTGCTATGCTGCTGCTACGCACAGCGTTGTTAATACAGAAACCTGTATGATTCAAAAAGCTGCCAATAATGATATATTAAAAACAGTTCGTAAATGGATGCAGCGTTTCGGTATTAGTGCTTATGATGAAAAAACAGGCAAAGGTTTAGTACGTCATGTTATGGGTCGTGTTGGGGTGCATAGTGGTGAGGTGATGGCAGTACTCATTACTTCTGCTTATGATATACCGCATCGGCGCGAATTAGTAGAATGGCTGAAAAAATATGTTCCGGGTCTTACAAGTGTAGTGCAGAATATTAATAAAAAATCTACAAATATTATTATGGGAAATAAAACACGAGTGCTTTATGGTGCTGAAAATATTAAGGATGAACTGGGAGCTTTAGCTTTTAATATTTCTGCACAGTCATTTTTTCAAGTAAACAGCGAGCAAACTGAAAAACTGTACAATAAAGCTTTGGAATTTGCAGCACTTACAGGTAGTGAAACTGTTGTTGATGTATATTGCGGAACAGGAACAATTTCATTATATTTAGCAAGACATGCAAGAAAAGTATATGGTATAGAAATTGTAGCACCTGCAATAATAGATGCTGAACGTAATGCAGAAGAAAATAACTGTAAAAATGCAGAATTTATTTTGGGAGATGCAGCTGTGGAACTGCCTAAGCTTTTAATGAGCGGTGTACAGCCTGATGTTGTGGTTGTAGATCCTCCGCGTGCTGGTTGCGAAGAAAAGGTGTTGGCATCTATTTGCCATGTAAAGCCAAAGCGTGTAGTTTATGTATCTTGTAATCCAGCATCATTGGCACGTGATTTGGCATATATGGAGCAACATGGATATAATACACTTATTGCACAGCCGGTAGATATGTTTCCAATGACGAATCACGTTGAGACAGTAGTTCTTTTGTCCAGAAAAACACCGGATGATACGATCGAGGTCGAC
>CAZQQK010000081.1:4798-7349 GCA_964595445.1 uncultured Phascolarctobacterium sp. | reverse complement strand
GGTCATAGTATAGGATTGCATTTTGATACTACAGCTTATCAAAATTGGCAGGACAAAATCTCCAGTGAAAAGCTTATATTGGAAAATATTCTTGAAGAAAAAGTTGATATAATTTCCTTTCATCGTCCAGCTCCAGAAATTTTAGAAAATAATCTGCAATTTGATGGATTAATTAACGTATACTCTAAAGAGTTTTTCCAAGATTTCAAATATTGTTCTGACTCACGTTTTTATTGGCGTGATAATCCGTTTGAACTGATAGCAAGCAAAAAATATCCGCGTTTGCATATTCTTACTCATCCGTTCGCTTATCATAATACAAATATCCCCCCCAAAGGTATTTATACTAATATGATTGCCAATGCATCTTGGGAAAGATATGAACACTATACACAAAATATACGCCAACCAGAAGAATTTATTACTCTGCAAGAAGCTGAAAATAAATGGAAAGTAGATGAAATTTAAAATGCTGACTAATTATAATGATTTACTTGCACACAAAACAAAACTTTCAGTAATAGGCTTAGGTTATGTTGGTATGCCTTTAGCAATTGCCTTTGCAAAACACTTCAATGTTGTAGGTTTTGACTTGAATAAAGAAAAAATTTCTTTATATCAAAAAGGTATTGACCCAACCAAAGAAGTAGGTAATCAAGCAATAAAAGATACCTCTATGGTATTCAGCTCAGACCCGCAGATTTTAGATGGAGCAACTTTTCACATTATTGCTGTTCCGACACCAATAAACCTAGATAAAACGCCTGATTTTAAACCTATCATTAGTGCAAGCAAGATTCTCGGACAACATCTGCAAAAAGGATCTGTCGTTGTATATGAATCAACAGTTTATCCTGGTGTTACAGAAGATATTTGTGTGCCAATTCTAGAAAAAGAATCAGGTTTAAAATGCGGCAGAGATTTTAAAGTAGGCTATTCACCAGAGCGCATCAATCCAGCTGACAAACAGCACCGTTTACAAAATATCAAAAAAATTGTTTCTGGTATGGATACAGAAACATTAGAAATTATCGCCTCTGTTTATGAAACTGTTATTCTCGCCGGCGTTCATCGTGCCTCCTGCATCAAAGTTGCTGAAGCAGCTAAAGTAGCTGAAAACAGCCAACGTGACATTAATATCGCTTTCATGAACGAATTAGCTATGGTTTTTGATCGTATGAATATTGACAGCAATGAAGTTATCGATGCTATGAATACTAAATGGAACGCGCTAGGATTCAGGCCCGGCTTAGTAGGAGGTCACTGTATTGGTGTTGATCCCTATTACTTTATTTATCAGGCAGAAAAACTTGGTTACCATAGTCAGATAATTCTTTCCGGCAGACAGGTTAATGACGGTATGTCGCAATATATTGCTGATGCTGCAATAAAGCAACTTGTATTGGCTGGCAAAATAGTAAAAAATGCCAAAATAGCAATTTTTGGCATAACTTTTAAAGAAAACTGTCCTGATGTTCGTAATTCAAAAGTAGTTGATATTATAAAACGTCTTCGTGAATATGAAATTGAACCTTTAATTATCGATCCTATCGCTAATCCACAAGAAGTAAAACGTGAATATAACATCACCATTAATTCCATAAACGATATAAAAAATATTGACTGTCTTATTTTAGCTGTAGCTCACGATGAATTTAAGATAACTTCCTTAGCAGAATTAGATAAGTATTTTAAACCAATTCCATTTAACGAGCGTGTTATCATTGATATAAAAAATATATGTAACCTACCAGAATTAAAAAACAGTGGCTATAAATTCTGGCGCTTATAAAAAAGAATGATTGTTTTGTGTTCATCTAACCAAAACAATCATTCTTTTTTTATGGCTAAAAATAATTCACGATTTTTAATACGGAGTACCAAAATAACGCTTTAAACTGCTCAAAAGGCTTTCCTTTTATTTTATAATATTTAGCTGCTCTCTTATAGTAAAAATAATTAGCACCTTTCTTAGGCGGCAGTTCACCTTCAATATCATTCCATAATGAAAGCTTTAGATAATAACGCCACTTCTTTTCAATAGAACGTAAAGCAATATTCCAAGGCTTCTCACGACCGAAAAAATGATAAATCATACAATCTTCAGGAGCCTTGCGCCCATATACTCCAAGAAAATTAAATCTATCATCCAGATATTTTGTATCTCCATCAAAAACCAAGTTCAATACATCCTGATCATGGCAGGTAAATTTTTCTGCTGGTACGCCCTGATAGGCAAAACAACGTTCTGTACAATGGCGTGTCTCCCAAGCTCTGCAATCAATAATCATCACACCTGAATCAAGATAATTTCCATGTTCTAATCCAAGATAAGCACTTCTTTCCTTTACTGCATTGGGCAAATCCTGATCCGCCGCTATTGTTTTTCCTTCAAAATCCACCTCTAGAAAAGGCTTTAAACTCCGTAAACAAATAAGATCCGCATCAAGATAAACAAATTTATCAGTGACTTTTCCTAAAATTTTACTCATATACAGACGAAAATATGATACGTATTTAAAACGTTTATGTTTAATATGAAAGCCAGAAA
>CAZQQK010000081.1:0-4788 GCA_964595445.1 uncultured Phascolarctobacterium sp. | reverse complement strand
GCCAGAAAACTCATTTATGTTCAAAACATAAATAATACAGTTTTGCTGATATTTTTCTACAGTTTCAGCAAATTTTTTTCTGTCTGCTTCACTAATTTCATCAATAAAAATATGGAACGTAAAATCCAAATCGGCACTATTTTCCAGAATTGATACAATGGTTACTCCTAATGGTCTGCAAAAATCTCCGCTGATGTTGAAACCTATGTGAAGCATCTGCTGTTTATGCTGGCAATACTCATAAGTATAAACCTTTTTCAAAAATCTTTCTTCTGTAAAATATTCAGCTGTATATTTTTTTTGCGACTCACTATTAGGAGCTACTTTCATGGTATGTTTTCCCTCCATAAGATTTTTGCTTGCACAATATAATAAATGTAATATATATATCCCTATCAGCTTATATATTATTAATAGCTTATACCTTTATCTTTACAATTGTCAAGATATCTTAACCGTTTTTGCAGCCACAGCAAACGCAAACTAAGGATAATTGCACTGCTTATAACACCAAGATCCAAACTCTGCCAATAAGCATAAGCACCATGCTGAAATTTATAATCAAGCAGCAATCCCAGCGGCAGGCAAATTCCCCAGTAAGCTAACATCCCTGACCAAAAAGTTGCATTAACATCTTTATATCCGCGTAATATTCCCTGAATAGGAGCAGCTATTGCATCTCCTGCCTGCCACATTACAGCATATAAAATAAAGTGTTTTACCATCGCAATAACCTGAGGATTGCTGCTGTAAATCATCGCAATATACTCTCGCAAACACAGCTGTGCCAACATATATAATCCAGCTATCACAAGACTGAGCTCTAAGCCTAGTTTAGAATAGGTTCGTGCTCCGCAGTAATTTTTGGCACCATACTCTACTCCAACAACAATTGTTAACGCTAAAGAAAAACTTAACGGAAACATATAAATAAGCGAAGAAAAATTCAGTGCCGCCTGATGTGCTGCAATTACCTCTGTACCAAATTTAGCAATAAATAATGCTACAACACCAAAAATACTGGTTTCCATAAAAATTGCAATACCCATAGGAATACCTATACGCACGTAATCTTTTATCCAACGCATCACAGGAAAGATGAAGCCAAAAACTTTATAATTACTAAAAGGCGACAGCTTACTTATAATAACAGCAAACAACAACAGCAACAGCCAATAAGTAATGCCCGTTGCTACACCAGCACCAATACCACCCATACGCGGCAGTCCAAACTTACCAAAAATAAGTATATAATTAAGAAAAGCATTTACAGGCAGTGCCAGAAGGTAAATTTTCATAGTCATCTTAGTATAGCCAAGAGTATCTACTAAGCTGCGCAAAGGTGTAATTAAGAAAAATGGAATAACCCCAAATCCCAAACCTGCCATATACCATAATGCTATATTATATACATCCGGTGCTAAAGCCATCTGCTGTAAAAAAGGCGGCAGAAATAAAATACCGCTGATAATGACAATAACTGAAAATACTATAGCCAAAAATAAACCGTGACGAACTACAACAGTAATTTTTTCTTTTTCACCTGCCCCCAGCAAATTGGCAATCATCGGCATAGCAGCCATTAATATACCACTAAAACATGTTTGTACAGGCATCCAAATATTACCGCCAATAGCTGTGCCTGCCAGGTCTGCATCTCCCGCCTGTCCAGACATACTAGCATCGAAAAAGTTCATTCCCATAATCGCTATCTGCGTTCCTATAATAGGCAGCATAACACTTAAAAGTCGCTTCACTTTATCTTGATAATCTTTTTGAAATATTTTAAGCATTTTATCTCCTTTTTATATGACAAAAGCCACACGACTTAATATCCAGTCGTGTGGCGAAAAGATGATTGAATCAGAAAAAATCCACAACAATTTTTTCAACGCTATTATAACAACAAAGCTCTATCATTGTCAAGTTTCAGACTCATTTAGCTCCGAAAGGTACGCCCATCGCTCTATCATCGTATCAAGCTGACACTGTACATTATTCTGCTGCTCTGTAAGTTCTGCTAAACGGATAAAATCACTGCCGCAATTGTTTATTTTTGCTGCCAGCATTTTAAGTTCTGCTTCACTGCGGGCAATCTCTTGATCTAACTTTTGCAGCTCCAAACGTTCACTATAAGTCATTTTCTTTTTTTCTGGTTCTGCTTTTGTTTCTTTACGAGCAGCTGTTTCGGTCTTGGTATTGATAAGCTTATCTTCATTGCACTTCAACAAAGCTTGAGTATAGTCACTGTATCCACCTATATAAGGCTGGATATGCCCATCAGATTCCAATGCAAAAATTTTCTGTGCAAAGCGATCCAAAAAATATCTATCATGCGAAACTGCAATAACAGCTCCAGAAAAACTATCAAGATAATCCTCTAAAACAGAAAGTGTAGGAATATCCAAATCATTTGTTGGTTCATCCAAAAGCAATATATTAGGTGCTGTCATAAGTACACGCAAAAGATATAAACGCCTTTTTTCACCGCCGCTAAGCTTACTTACCGACACCCACTGCAACTCCGGCGGAAACAGAAAACGTTCTAACATCTGTGCCGCACTTATCCTTTGTCCATCGGCAGTTTCAATATAATTATTGGCTTCTTTGATATATTCCAACACACGCATACTGCTGTCTGAAAATTCACTGTGCTGAGCAAAATAACCTATTTTTACAGTTTTACCAACCGTAATTTTGCCGCTTGTAGGCTGTAAGTTTCCAGAAATAACATCCATTAGCGTAGATTTTCCAGCACCATTAGGCCCAACAATACCTATGCGATCACTGCGAAGTAAAATATAACTGAAATCCTTAATATAATTGCAGCCATTCCACTGCATACCTATATTTTCTAGTTCAATAATCGTTTTACCCAAACGACTGCTAACAGATGACATTTCCAACGAATTCTCAGTTTTAAAATTCTTAACCTCTGCTTCAATCTGAGCAAAACGTTCTACACGATCTTTTTTCTTAGTCCTGCGTGCTTCTGCACCACGACTTATCCATGCCAACTCACGTCGGTAAATATTACGTAATTTTTGTGCTGCCGAAGCTTCAGCAATACGCCGCTCCTCTCTTTTCTGTAAAAAAAGACTATAATTACCTACATAAACATATCCTTTTCCAGCATCAATTTCTAAAGTACGGTTAACAACCCTGTCAAAAAAATACCTGTCATGCGTTACCATAAGCAAAGCACCTTTTCGCAGTAAAAGCTGCTGTTCCAACCAAGCAACTGTTGCATTATCCATATGGTTAGTAGGTTCGTCTAAAATCAACAGATCTGAAGGACGCACAAGTACACCTGCCAAAGCTACACGTTTGCGTTGCCCTCCGCTGAGTTCTCCCATACGCTGCTGCAAATTAGTTATTCCCAACTGTGAAAGCACTGCCTTAGCTTCACTTTCCAACTGCCAGGCATATTGGCTGTCCATTTGCTGCTGTAAGTTCAGCAACTTTTGCTGTAATTTTTTATCATCGGGAGCTGAAGCAGCATTTTCCACTGCTGTTTCATAATCACGCAAAAGCACCATTAGCGGTGAATTACCACGAAAAATCTGTTCCAGTACAGTAGCATCCGTATCAAAAGGTGGTTCCTGCGGCAAATATTCTATAACCACATTTCCAGGCACAGTCAGCTTACCGCCTCCAGCTTCACGCTTGGCAATCATGCGCAGCAGCGTACTTTTTCCTGTACCATTGACACCTATAATTCCGTATTTATCCCCTTCTTCTACATTAAAAGTAACATTTTCAAATAACAATCTATCGCCATAACTATAAGATAGATTTTCTGCACTTAAAATCATTATTTCTGTATCTCCGTTTCTAATATTTTCTATAATACATCATCAAATTCATTCAATTATAAGCTGTAAATGTTCATTTGCAACTGCTGCATCCTGCATGACCAAAAGCAACTGTCTGCCATACCAACCTAAATATTCATCACTGGCAATCGCCTTAGGAATACATATCTTTACATCTTCGGTCATATCAGTAAGACTGTCATACAAAGCATCTAAGTTAGCTCCATAATATGCAGGCAAAGCTAATTTTCTGTGCAGATATTTATGCAGAGCAGGCAAACTGCGCATTTTCTCTAATTCTAAAAAAATTATTCGCATATCATCATTCCTCATCTTTTTCTTACACTGCTCAAAAACTTATTTACCGTAAAGTTTAGTAAAAGTATTATAATGATCAGCAGTATAATATATCAGTCCGTCATTAGAAAAAACTATTCGTTTACTGTTGCGGTTTCCCTTTACATAATCAATATCACATTCAATCCAATTCCTGCCGCTTTTTTTCGGCAGTTTTCCTTCATAATTTCCATAACGGTCACCGCCTATAGATTTACCAGGAGCGACCTTATCCAACGTTCCTTTAGTCTGCCAGCCAAGTTTTTTAGCTTGATTTTTTGTAATATAGTTATGCGGCAGTTTAGCATATTCATTAATATAAGCAGCTACATGTTCCTTATCTGTATAACCTTTATCTTCACTGATTTTTATTTTACTGCTGTTAGCTTTTATATTATCAGCAGTATTAGCAGCCGTATTAGCAAATTCATTGACACTCACAACTGTTTTAGATGAAGTATTAATATCCTGCCTATCTTCTTGGCTGCTGCATCCTGCAATAACACTTATAATAAAAATCAAAACCATACATAAAGCTAATATTCTTTTCATTGGTTTATCTCCTTTTCTAAAAAAATATATAATTTTATTATATCATAAAAAATCCCCTTATCTTACAGATAAGGGGATAAACAAT
>CAZQQK010000080.1:0-7630 GCA_964595445.1 uncultured Phascolarctobacterium sp. | reverse complement strand
ATTTAAGTGAAGACGAAGCAGTAATTAAAACAATGAAACAATTTGCAAAAAATTATAATATTGAGTGGGAGGAGCTGTAGCAACAGTGGAAAAAGGTTTTTACACGTTGGAGGAAAAAATGGAATTAAGGAAAATATCTTCTGAAGAATTGGAAGCTAGACTTAAAAAAAGCATGGAAGAAAATGCTAAACTGACTGACTGGCTACCAGTTCCGGACACTTACATTGACTTATAAAAAATATTGATTAATTTAGCACGCATAACAGCGTGCTTTTTTATTGCCCTGGAGAGGGCTAAATATAGGGTAGAGACCCATGATATGGAGGTATCAGAACAATGGAAATGAAACAAGTCTACGAAGCACTGGAGAAAATGGAAAACGGTGCAGAACTTATCACCGCTATTAAAAGCGAAATTAACGTACTGAACAACGAAGCCAAAAGACACCGCACAGCAGGAGAGCAGAGTGCGACAAAATTAAAAAACGTTTTAGAAGCTGCGGGTTTAGCTGACGGTGATGATGTGGTAGACAAGGTGAAAGCCAGTGTCTTGAGACACTGGCTTTATAAATTATAATGATACGTTATTTTACTAATTCTGTTAGGGCTTGTTTATCATGCAGACCAACTACAGATTTTACTAGTTTGCCGTTTTTGAATACTAACAGGCTGGGAATACTCATAATAGAAAATTTTTCAGCAAGTTCTGGATTGTCATCAACGTTGCATTTTGCTACTTTGATATCAGTATGTTCGCTTGCGAAAGCTTCGATAATAGGTGCCTGCATACGGCAGGGTCCACACCAAGGTGCCCAGAAATCTATCAATACTGTTTGTTTTGACTGAGAAATTTCTTGAGTGAAATTTTCAGAAGTTATTTCTAATGTCATAATCATCACTCCTTATAAAATATTAGTTAATTTTATATTAGTCTGTTTTTTTGTTTGATAAATTCTATGGCAGATAAGGCGGCACGCGTGCCTTCGTAAACAGCTTTAGTAATCTGTCTAAGACCGCCTGTACAATCACCGGCAGCAAAAAGACCAGGAAGATTGGTAGTGCAGTTGCTGTCGATTTTTATAAAACTTCCGTTAAGCTGTGCACCTAGTTTGCGGGCGATGTCTGTGCTGTCAGCTGTTCCCAAGGCGATAAATAAACCGTCTAATTCTAACGTACTGCCATCGACAAATGTTATGCCTGTTAGTTTATCCTCACCGTTAATTTCTTTTATAAAAGCAGTTTTAGTGTTAAAGCCTGCTGCTTTTGCTGCGTTATCATTTTCACCGTTGGTTAGGACAGTGACGCTGTCAGCAAGAGTACGCAGATATTCTGCTTCATGCAGTGCATAAGCACCGCTGCCTAATACTGCCGCCCGTTTTTTGCGAAAAAAGAAACCATCACATAGCGCACAGTAGCTGATTCCTTTGCCTTCAAAATACTTGAGTTTAGGAAGCTTTAAAGAAATATTTTTAGTTCCTGTTGCTAAAATCAAGACAGGAGCCTTGATTTTATTGGCTGAGGATTTAAGGCTGAGAGTGAAGCAGTCGGTATATTCTGCATTGATAACCTCATCCTGTATTATTTTGACTCCTAAATTTTGAGCTTGTTCTAAGCCTGCTGCATATAAGCTGGCTCCAGATGCAGAAAGACCGTAATAATTATCAATTTTGTGAGCACGAGCTAATGCTCTTGGCCCATTTTCAATAATGCAGACATTGATTCCGGCACGTGCCAGATATAATGAAGAACTTACTCCTGCCGGACCACCACCGATAATGACAGCCTGTGATTTTGTAATATTATTATCTGACATGATAGCAACCTCCGAAAAAATAGACCATTTTAAAAATAATATGGTAATTTATCATTTATTACTATCATTATAACTTATGCAAAAATACTTTTCTGCAAAATAACAGTGAAACTATTATTGTTTATGAGTTTTGGAAGTTTTAGTGAAGTCCGAATTGCTGATAGTTTCGGTTGTTTTCTTTTCTGTAATTTTTTCATTAAGCGGTGTTTCAAAGTAGATGCTGGTACTTGGAAAAGCACAGCTTACTTTAGCATTTTCAATTATACTCAGTGTGTGAATATTAATATCCTGTAAGATATTCAGATATTCCAAGTGACTGCCGGTAAGGGCGTAGCAGGTTACCTGAATATCAAGACTGCTGTCGTTATATTTTACAAAATGAACACGTACATCATTACTGTCAATTTTTTCGTGTTGATTTAGAAAATCTTTCATTTGAGCAATGAGAGTTTCTATTTGACTGGCTGTAGTGTTATAGGTTAAGCCAAGGACAAAATTTATACGACGCTTTTCACGCAGAGTATAGTTTGTGATAGGTGTATTACTCAAAAGTGAATTGGGAATATAAACCAGTTCCTGTGGGAAAGTGCGGATACAGGTACTGCGGAAAGATACGCTTTCTACAATACCTTCAATACCGTTAGCCATAACCCAGTCACCGATTTTAAACGGTTTTTCTAATAGAATTATCATGCTGCCGAAAACGTTAGCTAAAGCATCTTTAGCGGCAAATGCAACCGCTAGAGAACCTATACTTAAAGAAGCAATGAAAGCACTTATATCATAGTTCCATTCACGTGCTACTGTAACAAAGCCGAGAAGAACGATAATTATTCGAAAAACTGTAGCAATAATACCGGCAATGGCTTCATCGGTTTGAATACCGAATTTTTCCAGTAGATTAAAGAAAATTCCATGAGTTGTACTTATGAGATTGTATAAGCCCCAAAAAAAGTTAGTTACTATGATGGTGCGAAGAACGTTGTCTGTTATGTTTAGATTATATTCATGTGCCATGGGGGCAAGATTTATAGCTGCATAAAAGGCAAAAACAAAAAGAGCTATATTTACAGGGCGTTCAAATGCGTTAAGAAAATCTTCACCGTAATCAAAAGATACTTTGTTATTAAAGTTACGCAAAATACGGATAAGAAAGTTTTTATAAATAAAGCGAAGTATTGTAAAAAAAAGAAATGCACCGATAGATGGATACCACGGTTGCAGCATCGTTAATATGTTGTTCACTGAGGAACCTCCTTTTTATAAATTAATTAGCTCTATAATTTTAACATTTTATATAGTTACGCACAATGATTTTACATTTATTTTTAATTCTCGTGACAGTTAAATATACTTGTGTGCGGATGAATGTGATATAATAAAAATTATATAGATATGGAGGATGAATATGGAACTGTTGGTTGAACGTTTACTTGCGGTTTTAATAGCTGTATCGGGGCCAATACTGACAATTTTTGATTTGCCTGGTAATACTATGGTACTGCTTACAGCACTGGCTTTTGCTTTCTTTGATGAAGCGATGTATTTTAATTACAGACTTCTGTCAGCAATGGTTTTGATTTATGCTGTTGGTGAATGTTGGGAATTCTGCGTAGAGCTTTTTGGTATAAAACGTAAAAAAGTTTCTTGGACTGCCGTACTTATTATAGCGTTAGGCGGCTTTGTAGGAACGTTATTGGGAACTATGATTTTTCCAATATTAGGTTCACTAATAGGAGGTATGGCTGGTGCATTTGTTACAGCTTTTGTTTATGAATTTGTTCGTACAGGTATGTCGGCAGATGCAGTACAGCTGGCACTTGCGGCTGCTAAGATGCGATTTTTGGCAATTATAGGTAAATTGGCAGCAGGAATAGCTTTATCAGCATTATTAGTAAAACAGGTTATATTTTTCTGAATATAAAAATGGAGGGAATACAGAATGAATTTTACGTTTGCACATAATAATTTCAATGTTTTGGATTTGGAGAAAAGTTTAAAGTTTTATGAACAGGCATTGGGTTTACAGGAATCTCATCGCTTTAATGCTCCTGACGGCAGCTTTGTATTAGTTTACCTTACAGATGGTGAATCACCGCATCTTTTGGAATTGACTTGGCTGCGAGATCGTAAGGAGCCGTATAATTTAGGAGAAAATGAATTTCATCTTGCTTTTGTGGTAGATGATTTTAAAGCAGCATATGCTAAACACAAGGAAATGGGTTGTGTTTGTTATGAAAATACCGATATGGGTATATATTTTATCAATGATCCGGATAATTATTGGTTGGAAATTTTGCCTAAAAAATGAGGTGCTGATGTGGAAAATTTGAGAAAATATACTGTTGCAGCAACTGGTAAGCTGCGTCCTTGTGCTTATGAAAAATTAAACAATATGGTTAACCTATTGGATTGGCAGCAGGGTGGACTTATGCCGATGGCAGAGTTAGAGAAACGTTTGCAGCAGGCAGATGCTGTTTATTCTACTGGTAATGTACGCTTTACTGCTGAACTTTTGGAAAAAGCACCTAAACTTAAAATAATAGCTCAGGCTATGGTTGGATATGATAATATTGATTTACAAGCTTGTGCTGCTCGTGGCATTGCTGTGTGCAATACACCTGGAGTATTAGTAGATGCAGTGGCTGATCTTGCTTATGCGTTGCTGCTTGACAGCGCACGTCATATTGTGAAAGCTGATGCACATGTAAAAAGTGGCTTGTGGGGGCAGCGTAAACCATTTGGTCTGACTGTTGATCTTGCAGGTAAAACGCTTGGCATTATAGGCATGGGTGATATAGGAAGTGCGATTGCTAAGCGAGCACAGGCAAGTAAAATGCGTGTAATTTACCATAACCGCCATCAGCGTAAGGATGATGAATTTACAGGGGCAGTTTATACAGCTTATGAAGATCTGTTGGCAGAGTCAGACTTTATTATGCTGGCAGTGAATCTTAATCCTTCGACAAAAAATATGTTGAGCAGGGAAGCCTTTGCTGTTATGAAACCTGGTGCACGTTTAGTTAATATAAGTCGTGGAGCTGTAGTAGATACAGAAGCATTGTATGATGCTTTAAAAAGTGGGCATTTAGCGTATGCAGCTATGGATGTTACAGACCCCGAGCCTTTGCCGGCAGAACATAAATTGCTTTCATTGCCTAATGTAACAGTAACTCCGCATATAGCTAGTGCAACTGTAGAAACTAGAGATGTAATGGCTTTATTGACAGTGGACAATATAGTTGCAGGTCTTACAGGAAATCCGCTGCCTACAGAGATTAAGGCTAATTGATAATATAGGAGTATTTTGATGAAGTATAGGCTGTGTCTGCACGGGCTGGAGGTTAAGCATCAGATGCAGCTTTTGAAGCTGATAAGACGATTGCTGCCGAACAGTACTGTAAAATATAAATTTAAAGAAAAATATTTTAGCGACAATGATATGTATAAATGTCGTATAGCTCGTTTTATATCTGCAGATGGAAGTAAGCAGCGTTTATATTGTGCTTGGGGTGTGATGCTTGTTAGTGATAAGCTTATGCCTATTGCTGATATTATTTTAGAATTTGATGACAGCTGTGATTTAGAGATTGTACAAATGCAGTTAAAGCGGTTACTTTCGTCCAGAATAAAATTTGTTTTAGAAGAACCTGATTTTAGACAGCGAATTAAGCAATTGCGCGGCTGTTTTGAATTAGATGAATTAGATTTGTATGACAAAGAAATAGCTGTTAGTGCTTTGTATTGTCATCTTCCTTGGCAGGTATATTACGTCAGCAAATTATGGCAGGAAGTTTTGCAGCGTGGACCTGAGAAACCTCTAATGCGTCAACTGCGTGTTAAACTGCGGCGTCTGCGTTCTTTGCTCACTTTCTGTAAACCATTGCTGCCCGAAGAAACAGCAGTATATTGGCAGGGAGTATTAAAGGCACGGACTGCTATGTTTTCTGCAGTGCGGGAATATGATGTAGCTTTGATGACCTGTGCTAAACTGAAAGGCAGCGAAGCAGGAGCTGATGCAGTTCCTAACCTAACGGCGTTATTGCAGAAACTGCGTAGTGAAGCTGCTGATAAAGCTTTACGTGGGCAGAAGCTGAATAGAGTTACATTGGAACTAGGGAAGTTTTTGCTGTGGCTTTATAGTGTTTCTCCACAAAAGAAGGAGCAGTCATTAGATGAATTTCTGCGTAGGCGTTTTAGTGTTTGGTATGATAAGCTTATAAAAATGCCGGAGGGATATCCAAATACTAATGATATGGAACAGCTTCATCGTATACGCATTAAACTGAAACGTTTTCGTTATGCACTGCAAAGTATTCCTGAGCTGAAAGCGGAGCCAAGACTTTTGCGGAATTTGAAATATTTGCAGGATATGCTTGGCTTACTGCATGATGATTATATAAATGCTTTGATGATAGAACGTTTAGTTGCTGACAATCCTAAAATACCGGAGCTGCGTTATGAAGGTGCAATGTTTACAGGTTGGGAGAGAGCTAAATCTGATGCTGCTTTAGAAGCTTTACCGCAGCAATGGGAAGATTTTTGCGAGTTGCTTACAGAGTGGAAAGATAAATATTTAATGAAATAGCTAAAAGTTTTTTGAGAATATTTGTGTTCACGATATTGTAATTTAATGATAGACAAAGTTTAGGAGGATATATTGTATGAAAAAAATACTGCTGGTGCTGAGCATGATAATTATGTTGTCTGTTGCTGCCGTTGGCAGTGCGGCAAATAGTAAAATGCTGGAGGCGGAAGAAGCTATTGCTCAAAAGTTTATCAATGGCGGCAGCTATAATAATGTAGCATCTGTAATGACTGATGAGATGAAAAACAATTGGGATGAAAAAGCTTACCGCAATTATCAGGCACAAATGGGTAAGGTTACTTTTAATAAACTACGAATAGTACAATTTTTGGATGATGTTGATGTTTTAACATATCAGGTGGTTACTGATAAAGTTCCGGTAGCACGTTATCAGTTCGTATTCAAACAGGAGAAAGGTAAGTTGGTATTGTTTGATTTTGGTATAGGTGTACCGCAGGGGAATGCGGAACCTAAAGCAGAAACGGAAAATAAATAAAAACTCTCTTTGAATATTTAGAGTTGGATTGAATACTTAAAATTAAAATGAGTAACAGATATTTGCCTGTTACTCATTTTTTGTATATGTTATATCTATTTTTGACTTTGTAACAATTTTTGCGATTTACTAGGTTTTGAAAAAATAATAATATAAAATTTGCTTTAAATTTGCAAAAAAGGTTTCTGCTTGTTAAAATAACAAGCAAACACTTGAAGTAGGGAGATATTTATGGAGTCAACAAGAATTATTAACATTTTAAAAAATAAAAAAATTCATATTTCCTGTGAACTATTTCCGCCAAAGCAGGGAGCAGAGCTGCAGAACAGCCTTGAGATAGTGAAAAAAATTGCTTCTGTGAAGCCGTCATATATGAGCGTTACATATGGGGCTGGCGGAAGTACAGTAGGATATTCAGCGGCTTTGGCAAAAGAAGTACAGGATAATGGAATACCGGCTTTGGCACATCTTACTTGTACACAAGCAGATGAAGAAAAAATCAGTGGCGTATTGGCACAGCTGCAGAGTTTGGGTGTGAATAATGTTTTGGCTTTGCGTGGAGATATTCCTACTGATAAGCAAAGTATTCCTGTTGGTTCTTTTGCCCATGCCAGTGATTTAATGTATTTCATAAAAAAACAAGGAGATTTTTGTGTAGGTGGTGCTGCTTATCCGGAAGGACATCCAGAATCTGGCTCTTTAGAGCAGGATATTGAAAATACTAAGTATAAGGT
>CAZQQK010000079.1:0-7684 GCA_964595445.1 uncultured Phascolarctobacterium sp. | reverse complement strand
ATATACAGTTCACTGCGATCTTCTCACCGTATTTCGGGGCTAGTGAAATCAAGCGGAAAATCACGTATATATATTATACGCACATCAAGTATATAAGTCAAGATTTTTTTGTAAAAATGTTAAATTTTTACAATCTAGAAAACTCCATACTAAAAATATGCTGTTTAAACAAAATAGAGTTAAGCAGACAGCAGTCATTTAAATGTTTATTTCAATAATACAATTTCTTGAGTTTCAAGTTCTGGATAGATTCCGTACCCAACCTGCTTTAAATAAAGTCCCTGCGGCGGTGCTGGTTCATTTAAAAATTCGCATCTGCGTGCTGTTAGTTCTGCGGCAAAATCTTTTACTGTGCGTTTGCCAAGTCCCACCTGTACCAACGACCATACAATATTGCGTACCATATGGTATAAAAAGCCATCTCCGCTGATATTAAAGATTAAAGTTTCCCCTAAATCTTCCCATTTTGCATCATAGATAGTTTTTATCGAAGAAGCATCAACACTCCCACTGCTGCGGAATGCCTGAAAATCGTGTGTTCCCAAAAGTAATTCCGCCGCACTGTTCATTTTCTCTACATTTAATTTCTGCGGCAGTTGCCAAGCATAACGAACCATGAACGGATTAGAACATTCAGCAAATAAAATTTTATATTGATAGGTCTTCCATTTAGCACTGTAACGTGCATGAAACCCTTGCGGAACTTCAACTGCATTTAAAACAACAATATCAGGTGGCAGCATACTTGCTGCTGCTCGTACAATATTCCTACAGGGAATACGCCCATTAGTAATAAATGTTACTGTCTGTGATAATGCGTGTACTCCTGCATCTGTACGTCCGCTGCCAGCAGTAACGACCTGCTCGCCGCACAGTTTTGCCAACATTTCCTCAAGGATATTCTGTACTGTATCTATTCCTTTTTGTTTCTGAAAACCATGATAACTACTGCCATCATAAGCAACTGTCAGTTTTATAGTCCGCATATATTACTCCATCTAAATGCTGCTGTAAGTGCCAACAGCAGCATTATCAACAGCAAGGATATATAGTCACGTCCTGCATATGCCAGCTCATGCATACGTGTACGACCTTCCCCACCGCGGTAGCAGCGTGCCTCCATAGCAACAGCTAATTCATCAGCTCTGCGAAATGCACTAATAAACAACGGTATCAACAGCGGCAGCATATTTTTCATACGCTGTAAAAGATTACCACTGGAAAAATCTGCACCTCTGGCAGTCTGTGCCTTCATAATACGATCCGTTTCATCTAACAAAGTAGGAATAAAACGCAATGCTATAGTCATCATCATAGCAAGTTCATGTGCCGGTACACCTAATTTTTTAAACGGATTTAATAAGTTTTCAATCCCGTCTGTAAGCACAATCGGCGAAGTTGTAAAGGTGAGTACAGAAGAAAAGAGCAAAAGCAAAATCAAGCGTACTGCCATCTTTACTCCCATGTCAATACCTTCTGCTGTCACACTTAAAAACTTCCAAGAAAAAACAATGTTCTCTCCAGGTGCAGTAAACATATGTATAAGCATTGTTAAAACAACTATTATCCAAATAGGTTTCAAAGATTTAAAGACCAACAGCCATGGCACTTTAGAAATCAAAATCACTATAGCTGCAAAAGCAACTAAAGCAACATAGGCAATTGGTTTTACAGCCAAAAATATAGCTATGATATATATAATAACAGCTAAAATTTTTGTACGTGGATCTAAGCGATGGATAAAGGAATTTCCCGGGAAATACTGCCCTAAAGTAATATCACTTAACATTATTTCCACCCCTTTGCCTTTTTTATAGCTTTAACAAGCATTACTTCATCTTTAATTTCATTGGGAATCGAAAGTCCCTCCCTGCGTAATAAAGCTGCCAGTTTATATACCTGCGGTACATCCACCCCAACATTGATTAATTCCTCAACATGCTCTTTAAAGATATCAGCAGGCCTACCATCAAATAAAACAGTTCCTGCATTAATTACCAGTAAACGATCTGCATATTTCACAGCTTCTTCCATGCTGTGAGTTACCAAAACAATAGCTATGCCACGACTTTTATGCAACTGCATAATCTCACGAAAAACAGCATTACGGCTGCATGGATCTAATCCAGCAGAGGGCTCATCTAAAACCAGATAATCAGGATTCATTGCAACTACACCAGCAATAGCTACTCGACGCATCTGTCCACCGCTTAACTGAAACGGTGAACGCTGGGCAAACGTATCATAATCCAATCCCACAAATTTCATCGCTTCCCGCACCTGTTTCGCTGTATCATCTTCATTGAAACCCTTATTACGCGGACCAAAAGCAATATCTTCAAAAACTGTTTCTGCAAAAAGCTGATGTTCAGGATATTGAAAAACCATTCCTACCTGCTGTTTAGCAATTTTAGCCCGCGTATCTTTAGTCATAATATCAATATCATCAATCAACACTCGCCCTTTATCTGGTTTCAGCAAGCCGTTAAGATGCTGCACAAGCGTTGATTTACCGCTGCCTGTATGTCCAATAACCGCAACTATTTCACCCTTAGCAATATTAAGACTTACATTTTTTAGTGCTGGTCGTTCAAAAGGAGTGCCCTTTGAATATGTATAATAAATATCTGTAAGTTTTATTGACATAGCGCCTGTGCCAACTCCTCATCTGTTATAATATTCTTAGGCAGCTTAACTCCGCTTTTACGCAGCTCACTTGCTACCTTGGCTGCTAAAGGAGCTTCCAACCCAAGCTTTTCCAGCTCATCTACCCTGCTGAAAACTTCACATGGAGTACCGCTGAAACAGATATTTCCTTTATCCATAACAACTACACGATCAGCAGCCAAAGCCTCTGTCATATAATGAGTAATATAGACAATTGTAATATTTTTTTCTTTGTTAAGCTTACAAACTGTACTAACAATTTCCCTGCGGCCTTGTGGATCAAGCATTGCTGTAGGTTCATCAAGTACAATACACTCTGGTTCTAAAGCCATAATACCGGCAATCGCCACTCGCTGTTTTTGTCCGCCACTCAAAAGATGCGGAGCATGACGTGCATATTCCGTCATCCCTACAGCAGCCAAAGCTTTATCAACTCTCATACGTATTTGCGAAGCAGGTACGCCAATATTTTCTGGGCCAAAAGCTACATCTTCCTCAACTATAGCAGCAACTATCTGATTATCTGGATTTTGAAAAACCATACCTACCTTCTGACGAATATTCCAAACTTTGTTCTCATCAGCAGTATCCATACCATCAACTGTTACTCTGCCATCTGTAGGCAGCAGTAAAGCATTTAAATGACGTGCTAAAGTAGATTTACCGCTTCCATTAGCACCAATAACAGCAATAAACTCTCCCTGCTCTATCTTTAGGCTAACTCCGTCCAATGCTTTGACTTCCCGCCCATCTGCATCTGTATAATAATGCTTCAAATTTTCTATAGTAATCACAAGTGAGCCTCCATCATAATTTCATATACCTAATTAATTATATATGTGTCAAAACAAATAGTCAACCATTGCTTTCTTTCGGTTAACTATAAAACAATATTCAGTAAACAACTTACTTTATTTCACGTTTTTTTCAATGCTTTGCCCTTTTTCTGTCATAGCAATATAGTATACTATGAGTGTAGCAAAAATGATTGCTACACCCTTCCCATCAAATTCATCATAAACAGCTTTCCTAAGAAAAACAGTCTGCGTTATCCCCTGCAGACTGTTTTTCACTTTCTAATTTTATATTTAGTTATTACTTTCTAACATAAATAAAGCAGGAGTACAGCAATATTTTGATAATATTCTCAACAGTAGATTCTACATTAACGAGAATATATTACAGCTGTTCTCCTGCTTTATATTTTTACTTTAAACAATACCTCTAATCTTCATAGCTTCTTCCAATGAATTTAGAGCAACAATGTAAGCAGCTACACGTAACGATACATTATATTCTTCAGCCTTTGCATACACAGCTTTAAAAGCTTTGCGCATCATAGCATTTTGTTTTTCAATGACTTCTTCTTCCGACCAGAAATAACGATAAAGATTCTGTACCCATTCAAAATAACTTACAGTAACACCACCGCCATTAGCCAAAATATCAGGAACTACCATAATACCTTTTTTATCAAGAATTTCATCTGCATCAGGTGTAGTTGGCCCATTAGCACCCTCACAAATAATAGTTGCCTGTACGGCATCAGCATTCTCTGCTGTAATCTGCAATTCCATAGCGCAAGGAGAAAGAATAGTAACTTCCATAGCCAGTAACTGTGCATTTGTTATAGGCTTACTGCCTGGATAACCAACTACAGTACCATTCTTTTGCACATACTCATCAACGTCATAACAATCAAAGCCATCTGCTTTATAAATAGCACCGTTAATATCACTCAAAGCTACAACCTTAGCACCTTCATCACAGAACAGTTTCGCAGTCCAGCTGCCAACATTGCCAAAGCCTTGTACAGCAACAGTAGCTTCATGCGGCTGAATTCCCTTAAGTTTCAAAGCTTCTAAAGCTGCAACAACAACACCGCGACCAGTAGCAGCAGTACGCCCTAACGAACCACCAACACTAATTGCTTTACCAGTGATAAAACCAGGCTCATATTGTCCTTTTAGTTTGCTGTATTCATCCATCATCCAACCCATGATTTGTGCATTTGTGTTCATATCAGGAGCTGGTATATCCATTTTTTCGCCAATAATCGGCGCAATTTTATCAATAAAACCACGAGTCAGTCTTTCCAGTTCATTTTTTGACAGCTTCGCTGGATCAACAATAATTCCACCTTTGCCGCCGCCATATGGCAGACCAGCCACAGCACATTTGCAAGTCATCCAAAATGCAAGCGTTTTTACTTCATCAACAGTAACACTTTGATGATAACGTACACCGCCTTTTGCAGGGCCTAGGATAGTACTATGCTGACTGCGATAACCAGTAAACACCTTAGTAGTGCCATTATCCATTTTTACGGGAATAGCTACTTCCAAAGTTCTTTCAGGAACAGCAATTATTGCAGCTGCACCTTCATCAAGCTTCATAGTATTAATAGCTTTATTCAGAGGAATCTGAGCCATTTCAAAAATATTCATAAATTACGCCTCCTTCTCCTAAAACAAATATATACCATTAGTACTTTTATTATAACGTGTACACTTATATGCTGTCCAGCTATTTTTGTGTACAGTTTGTTAATTTAGTGAGATTTATTATCCTCTTTTGTTATTTAGAATAATATATGTTTTCAAAAATAAATAACGTCGTTAAATTTTTCTAACGACGTTACAAAACAGCTATTATATTAAAGGAAATTCGTCATAAACCCTGCCAAAGTCAATACCACCAATAACTTTATTTTTATATTGTTCACGTATGCTTCGTTCTCCATCTTCCATATGCTTAGATGTAATACCATAGCGACGTGAAAGCCATACCTCTGCAAAAGCAGCAAGATTATCGCAAGCTTTGAGTACACTTCCATCAATAGCTCTATATTGTTTTTGATTATATTTAATGTTTATTTCCTCTATCGTTGTCTGGACAATTTTACCATCCAGCATAATTCTATTGCTAAATTCATTCTGTGTATAATAAAGAATATCATTGTGCCAGCTATACGGTAACAAAGGCAGAATCCTTTCTGCCACCATACGTTCTTCTATTCTTTTTATTAATTCATCAAGACCATAAACACTGCGCTTTACAGGCGAAATAATATCTCGTGTCAGGACTTCAGGTAAATCATGAAATAAACCACATAAAAAATCACCCACAATACGCTCATCACAAGCATTGAGTTTTATTGCACAAAAATAAGCCATAATTGCTACCAGAAATTCATGTCCCATAACAGAAGTTTCTGGTACACGCGGCGATTGTGCCCAACGTTTCTGAAAACGCAGCTGTCCTACAAGGTCAATAAATTTGCTGCTTTTTCCTTTTAATGCCAATTTCTTCACTGCTGCCAAATCATAATGGTCTTCTAATTCACTGTTAATAACAGCTTTCGTTTCTTCACTACCATAAATTCCTTCATTAAAATGATATATTAATTCGAATTCCCACTTAGTTGCCAAATAATGAGCTGCTCGCAAAAGCTTCTTTTCCATAGTACAGTAACCAGAGTTCTCAAAATACTGCTGCATTTTACACATAAAATCATCCTGTATAGCAGGAATACGCCGCCGCAACTCACTGTATACCCATTCATTAAGTTCTTTACCATAAACTCGCATCATCTCATGAAAAACCGGAGGTTTTATATCCGTAAGTACATTACGTTGTAAAAATTCAAAAATTCCTCCTTCTATCAATAAACGCCAATCTACTTTTGCACCATGATCATCCTCCTCATGACGTGCTAAAACATAAGCTATCATCATCTTATGTGCCTGCTTATCTAATTCAGTAAAACCGCTAGGTCTAATATGCTCATTCCACCGCTGGATATGTGCAGCTTCATATAAGAATTCTATAAAACTCTTTGTCAGCATAAAGTCATCTCCCTTAGATTGAATATATTTATGTTTTAATTAAATAGCAATTTCAGCTGTTTGGCAAGCAAATATTTCAGATGAATACATAATATTCACAGTCAGCAGTTAAATAAAACAATAAATACATATATAGAAAAAAGCAGGAACATAAGTTCCTGCTTTCAGATAGCTCTGATATTAGATTAATTCAATGATAGCCATTTCTGCAGCATCACCGCGACGAGGACCTACTCTGTAAATACGAGTAAAGCCACCTTGTCTGCCTTCATATTTCGGAGCAATTTCTTCAAAAAGTTTTTTAGTAACAGCCTCATCAACCAAAACAGCTAAAACCTGACGACGAGCATGCAGGTCATTACGTTTAGCCAAAGTAATCAGATGAGCAGATTGCTTAGCTACTTCTTTTGCTTTAGTAATAGTGGTTTCGATTCTGCCATATTTGAAGAAGGAAGTTAAAATGCTACGAAACAAAGCCTTACGGTTGCTGGAATTACGACCCAGTTTTCTGTATGCCATGTGTTTCTGACCCCCTTAATTATTCTTCATCGCTTTTGCGAAAGCCCAGACCAAGATCAGCAAGCTTCTTAGCAATTTCTTCCAAGGACTTGCGACCAAGATTACGAACCTTCATCATATCTTCCTCTGTTTTCTGAATCAATTCTTCAACAGTATTGATACCTGCTCGACGCAAGCAGTTATTGCTGCGTACTGATAAATCCAGATCATCAATAGACATTGATCCAGTAGAACTTACATTTGTAGGCTCTATTGGTTGCGGCTCATTCCCACCTGCTATGGAAATAACAGTACTAGCTGTATCACCAGTCTGGAACAACTTGAGATAATCAATCAAGATGCTTGAAGCCATATTAACAGCCTCATCTGGCATAATGCTGCCGTCTGTCCAAACTTCCAAAGTAAGTTTGTCATAATTGGTAACATTACCTACACGAGTATCATTTACAGCAAACTTTACTCTTGTAATCGGGGAGTAAATAGAATCTACAGGAATTGTTCCTATAGCCTGATCCAACTGTTTATTTTTATCGGCAGGTACATAGCCAAGACCTTTGTCAACATGGATTTCCATATTGAACTCCGCATCTTTATCCAAAGTCGCAATGTGTAGCTCAGGGTTCAAAATCTCTACATCAATGTCAGACTGA
>CAZQQK010000078.1:0-7735 GCA_964595445.1 uncultured Phascolarctobacterium sp. | reverse complement strand
ATATTAAATTACAAAGAAAAAGTTTTCTTTATTTTATATACAAACTGTACGAAACTTAACAAGTTTTTATATTTTTTAATTTAAAAAACTAATTTGTAGCAATTTATTGACATTATAACGAAAAGTGCTATACTATTTCTATGATTACGCTAGATATATAGTGCGTAATATATTATTATTTTTATTATTTTTGCAAAATTGCAAAGGGAAAGAAAGGACGTTGTCTATGAGTGGATTATTGCTTTTAGTGGGTTCAATGATTATATTTTTCATTGCCTACGTCACCTATGGTTCTTGGTTATGCAAAAAATGGGGTGTTGATCCTACCCGCAAAACACCAGCAGAAAGGTTGTGTGATAATGTAGACTATATGCCAACTAAACCTGCAGTACTTATGGGACACCATTTTTCATCTATCGCTGGTGCAGGCCCCATTGTTGGCCCTATTACAGCAGCTGTATTCGGTTGGGTTCCTGTTATGCTGTGGATATTAATCGGTAGTATATTTTTCGGTGGTGTACATGATTTTGGAGCTTTATATGCATCAATTCGCTTTGATGGCAAAACAATAGGTCAGATTATTGAAGCAACTCTCGGAAAAAGCGGAAAATTCCTCTTCTCTATTTTTGCTTATGTTACACTTTTGGTTGTAATTGCTGCTTTTGCTAATATAGTTGCTGCTACTTTTGTAGCAAGTCCGGAATCAGCAACTGCTTCTATGCTGTTTATTGTCCTTGCAGTTATTTTTGGTATAAGTGTTTACCGTTGCGGTGTAAGCCTAAGTATTGGTACTATTATCGGTGTTATAATGTTGATTGTTGCTATAGCAATTGGTAATATGTATCCTTTACATTTAACTAAAAATGTATGGGTATGTATTTTGATGGCATATATTTTTATTGCCTCTATTGCACCTGTATGGATATTATTACAACCGCGTGATTATCTTAATTCTTTCTTGCTGTATGCCTGCATTGCTTTTGCTTTAGTTGGTATTGCTATTTATCAACCTACAATGCAGCTTCCAGCAATTACTTCTTTTGATCCCTCCCCTAATGGAACAAATCCTATGTTCCCCATGTTATTTGTAACTGTTGCCTGTGGTGCTATTAGTGGCTTTCACTCTTTAGTTTCTTCTGGTACAACTTCTAAACAGTTAGATAATGAAGCAAATACTAAACTTATTGGTTATGGCTCTATGCTTTTAGAGGGTGTTTTGGCTGTAGTTGCTGTAGTTGCTGTTGGCTATGTAGGTGGTGATAAACTTACGGAATTATTAAAAGCTGGCGGTCCTGTAAATGTATTTGCCGATGGCGTAGGTACATTTATGACCAAGCTAGGTTTTTCTTTTGGCGTAGCGAAAGGTTTTGTAGCCTTAACTATTTCTGCTTTTGCAATGACTACATTAGATACAGCTACACGTTTAGGACGTTTTATATTCCAAGAGCTATTTAGTAAAGTTAATCCCTCTACAGGTAAAACTGAAGGTGGTATTCTTACTAATGCTTATGTTGCTACTTTAATTACAGTTGTTCTTTCCGGCTATATGTCCTTAGGTTCTTATCTTACAATCTGGCCGATTTTTGGAGCAGCAAATCAGTTGTTAGCAGCTCTTTCACTTCTAGCTGTTGGCGTATGGTTAAAAAGTGTTGGTAAATGCAATTTCATGGTTATCATTCCAATGATTTTTATGTTCTGTGTAACACTAGTTGCATTAGCTCAAATTATTTTTGCTAATATGGCTGCACATATTATTACTGCAGCTTTAGGTACTGTTTTATTCATTCTAGCAATTGCGCTTTTTGCTGAAGCTAGAAAAACTTTATTTAGTAAAGCAAACTAAGATATAAACTAGAAAGCTTCTCTTTATTGTTTAAATCAGTAAAGAGAAGCTTTTTTGATTTATGATAATGATATAAATATTGTGCCTATTATTAGTAATATTAAACCAATTGTTGCTTTGCCATAATAAGAACAATAACTGTACGAATAGCTGTAGTTACAGTAGAATCTGTTTTACGAATACCACATTTTGCTAAAATAGATGTCAACCCTGCAAAAAAAGCAGATGCAAAGCCAAATAATATCCACATAAATACTCCCCCTAAAATATATATCCTGCATTATATATTTCTAAATATACAATACAGGATATTATACAGTATTTGATATGTTTACTACAAAATTGTTGCTTGCTTTTTTATACTACTACTACTGCTTGCTTAAATATTCATTAATTGCAGCAGCAGCCTTCTTTCCTGCACCCATTGCTGAAATTACAGTAGCTGCACCTGTTACAATATCTCCGCCCGCAAAAACACCAGGTATAGATGTTGCACCAATATCATCCGTAATAATATTACCACGCTTATTTACTGCCAGCTCAGGTGTTGTTTGTTTTATAAGCGGATTAGGTCCTTGTCCAATAGCCATTATAACCATGTCAACGTCAAGTACATATTCACTATCAGCAATAGCTACAGGGGTGCGACGACCACTTGTATCAGGCTCACCAAGTTTCATCTTTATACATTTCAGACCATTTACCCAACCTTTTTCATTTCCTATAATAGCAACAGGATTATTTAATAAACGTAACTCAATGCCTTCGTCTTTAGCATGAGCAATTTCCTCTTTGCGAGCAGGCATTTCATCTTCTCCACGACGATAAATAATATATACCTGTTCTGCTCCAAGGCGCTTAGCTGTACGTGCGGCATCCATAGCAACATTTCCTGCACCGACAATTGCTGCTTTTTTACCTACATATACTGGAGTTGCATAATTTGGAAATTCATAAGCTTTCATAAGATTTACACGAGTTAGAAATTCGTTCGCCGAATATACACCATTGAGATTTTCACCATCAATATGCATAAAATGCGGTAATCCAGCCCCAGTTCCAATATAAATAGCATTTATGCCTTCTTCTTTCATAAGTTCTTTTATTGTAAAAGTGCGACCAATAACTGCATTTGTAATAATTTTAACGCCAAGTTTTTTCAAAGCAGAAATTTCATGCTGAACGATTTCTTTTGGAAGACGAAATTGCGGAATACCATACATCAAAACACCACCGGCAGCGTGTAGTGCTTCATATAAAGTCACATCATATCCAAGCTTTGCTAAATCTCCAGCACAGGTAAGACCACTTGGACCGCTACCAATAATAGCGACTTTTTTATTTTTTTGTACAACTGTTTCTTTACTAACAGCATCTAAATTATGTTCGCGTGCATAATCTGCTGCAAAACGCTCTAAACGTCCTATAGCAACAGCTTCTCCTTTAATTCCAAGTACACATTTACTTTCACATTGAGTTTCCTGCGGACAAACACGACCACAGACTGCCGGCAAACTATTTTTATGTTTTAAAATTTTAATTGCTTCAGAAAAATTTTCTTGTGCAATTGCATGAATAAATTTAGGAATTTCAACATTAACTGGGCAACCCATAACACAGCGTGGTTTAGGACAATTAAGACAGCGCTGTGCCTCATCTACAGCTATTTCTTTAGTATAACCAATTGCAACTTCTTTAAAATTCTTATTACGGACATCTGCCGGTTGTTCCGGCATAGCATTTCTCATTCCTCCACGCATTTGCAATGACCTCCACAGCTATATTCCATAGCTTCCTGATTTTTATACATCTGCTGACGCATAATTAAATTGGCAAAATCAACTTTATGGGCATCAAACTCTGGTCCATCAACACAAGCAAATTTATTTTCACCATCTACCATAACGCGGCAGCCACCGCACATACCTGTACCATCTACCATAATTGTATTAAGGCTAGCAGTGGTTTTTACATTAAAAGGTTGAGTTACAGCTGCTACATTTTTCATCATAATGACAGGGCCGATAGCAAGTACTAAATTAATTTCAGTTCCTGCTTCCAGAATTTCTTTCAAAGGCTCTGTAACAAAACCTTTACGTCCTGTACTGCCATTATCTGTAGTAATAATAATTTCATCACTGATTGCAGCCATCTTATCCTTCCAGATAACCAGGTCTTTATCTCTAGCACCTATAATAGAAATAACTTTATTGCCAAGTTCATGATACGCCCTAGCAATTGGATAAACAGGTGCAACGCCTATTCCTCCTCCGACAACAACAACTGTGCCGAATTTTCCCATTTCAGAAGGCTGTCCTAAAGGTCCGGCAATATCTAAAATATCATCATCTTTATCAAACTGTGAACATAAATGTCTCGTAGTATTGCCAACAGCTTGAACAATTAAAGTTATAGTTCCTTTATTACGATCAAAATCAGCAATAGTCAATGGAATACGTTCACTGTATTCATCTGTACGTATAATAACAAACTGTCCTGGCTGACATTTATGTGCTACTAAAGGTGCATACACAATAAATTCATATACATCAGTGGCAAGATTATTTTTGGAAATGATTTTAGCCATAATTTTCTCCTTAAATTTACTGCTGTTTCAGAAAATTTATTTTAGCAAAAGCTTACGTGTACAAGCTTCTGCTTCTGCATAAATTTTTTCTTCATCAAAAGTTAAAAGCTTACCGCCTTCAACAACTTTTTTGCCGGCTACAATAACCGTATCAGCATCATTACTGCTGGCAGCATAAACAAGCTGTGACAATTTATTATGCCTTGGATACCAATAAGATTTATGCATATCCCATAATACAATATCCGCTAATTGTCCTTTTTCTAATAAGCCGAGATTAGCAAATCCCAAAGTTTTTGCACCATCTACTGTTGCCATTTCCCAAGCTTTTTGTGCTGGTATAGCTAAAGGATTATACTCAACAGCCTTGTGTAACATAGCAGCAGTACGACATTCTTCTAACATATCTAAATTATTATTGCTGGAAGCACCATCAGTACCAAGTCCAACACAGATTCTTTTTTCTAACATTGCAGGAACGGGAGCAATACCGCTTGCAAGTTTTAGATTACTTTGTGGATTATGTGCTACTCGTACTCTTTTAGCTGACATAATTTCCATATCTTCGTCAGTCAAGTGTACACAATGAGCAGCAATTGTACCAAGTTCAAACATACCAAGCTTGTCCATAAGTTTAATAGGAGTTAAACCATGTTCTTTTATACAATTTTCCACTTCAAACTTAGTTTCACAAAGATGCATTTGAATTTCTGCCTTATTGGCAGCAGCTTCTTTGATTACCTTTTCTAAATAATCTACAGGACAAGTATATGGTGCATGTGGACCATATGTAATACGAATACGTCCTTCGTCATAATTTTGCCAGTTTTTGGCAAGAATAGTGTTTTCAGCTAACTTAACATCTTTATCTGGAGCAACACCGATAAGACCGCGTGAAAGATTAGCACGTATACCTGTTTCAGCACATGCACGAGCAACATCTTCCATAAAAGCATACATATCAGCAAAACAAGTAGTCCCACCTTTAAGCATTTCTGCTATACCAAGCATGGCTCCCCAATAAATATCATCTGCTTTCATTTTATCTTCAATAGGCCAAATTTTATTCTGCAACCAATCCATAAGTGCCATATCATCTGCATAACTACGCAGTAAAGTCATAGAAACATGACCATGGGTATTGACCATACCCGCTGTTGCAAGTTTACCTTTACCGTCAATAACATCGGCATCATCCATATCAGGCGGTAATTCCTTGGCTACAGAAATAATTTTATTATTTTCAATAGCTATATTATACAACTCACCATTTGGAGTATGCAAAAGTTCTATATTTTTTATAAGTAATCTTTTCAAAATTACTGCACCTCTTTAATTTTTCCTTGTTGCCGCTTTGAATAATGCTGTTCATAGAAGTTATGCATAATAGTTACGTCAGCATTGCTTATTTCATACATTTTTGCTCCAGTGGACATACATATGACAGCAATCTTAGCTGATTTTTCTAAAATTTCTGCTGCAAGCAAAGCTTCCTGTAAATTTTTCCCCCAGCAAACAGCACCATGATTTGCTAAAAGCACTGCCCTCCGACCATCAAGTGCTTTTACAGCATTATCTGCTAATTCCTGAGTTCCGCACATAGCATATTCTGCACAATTTATACTTCCGCCTATAATTTGTACAACATCTTCAATAATTGAGGGTATTCCTTTATGCATAACTGCAAGCACAGTAGCATAAACACTATGAGTATGAATAATAGCTTGTGCTTCTGGATATGCATTATAGATTGCTGTATGAAGCTTGCTTTCTGAAGAAGGTACTAATCTTCCTTCTAATATTTTTCCAGTATTATCAATAATCATAATATCATCTGGAGTAAGAAGCTCATAACTATAACCAGAAGGTGTAATAGCCAGACATTTCTTATTTATACGACAACTTATATTTCCCCATGAACCTGCAACTAAGCGTTTATTAATAAGCTCATGCCCTATTTTTATAATAGCAGCACAAATACTTTTATCCGATAATCGCTGCTTATCCATATTACTCTGCTGCTAAATAAGCTTTTTGTTCATCTGTCAGTGTATCAATACCTGCTCCCATAGCAGATAATTTAAGTGCAGCTATTTCAGTATTGAGTTCTTCTGGTAAGACGTAAAGTTTATTTTCCATTTTTCCTTTATTTTCTAAAAGATATTTCATTGCAAGAAACTGCATAGCGAAAGATAAATCCATTATCTCAATTGGATGTCCATCACCACATGCTAAATTAACAAGACGTCCTTCACCAAGCAAATTTAGTTTACGTCCATCAGACATAGTATAAGTCATAATATTTTTACGAACTTCGTACGGTTGCTCTATGCTTAATTCTTCTAAATGATGTTTGTTAATTTCTACATCAAAATGACCTGCGTTGCACATTACTGCACCATTTTTCATGACTTGCATATGTGATTTTGTAATAACATCTTTGCAGCCTGTAACAGTAACAAAAATATCACCATATTTAGCCGCTTCCTGCATAGGCATTACACGGAAACCGTCAAATACGGCTTCTATTCCCTTAATAGGATCAACCTCCGTAACAATAACATTAGCACCCAAACCCTTTGCACGCATTGCTACGCCTTTGCCACACCAGCCATAACCTGCAACAACAACTGTTTTCCCTGCTACTGACATATTAGTAGTACGCATAATACCATCCCATGATGACTGTCCTGTACCATAGCGATTATCAAATAAATATTTGCAATAAGCATCGTTCACAGCAATCATAGGAAATGCTAAATGACCAGCAGCAGCTAATGCTTTCAAACGGTGTACACCAGTAGTAGTTTCTTCACTGCCACCTATCAGTTTGGCAATCAAATCCTGTCGTTCGCCATGAAGCATATTTACAAGATCTCCGCCATCATCAATAATTAAATCAGGCTCTGCTTTTAAAGCTTCCCTCAAATACATATCATATTCTTCAACAGTACAAGCATGTGTAGCAAAAACGGTAATTCCACTGTCAACTAATGCTGCAGCAATTTCATCCTGCGTAGAAAGCGGATTACTCCCCGTTACAACAACATTAGCACCAGCATTCTTCAAAACCATTGCTAAATAAGCTGTTTTAGCTTCTAAATGAATTGTTACAATCATATTGATACCAGCAAAAGGTTTTGTTTTACTGTATTTTTGATTCAGCTGGTTTAAAAGAGGCATATATTCTTTAGCCCACGCAATACGTTGATGCCCTAAGGGAGCTAAATTAATGTCTTTGATAATACTTTTCATGAATATTGTTTCCTCCTTTTAAGATAACAACATTAATATTACTATTAAAT
>CAZQQK010000077.1:0-7848 GCA_964595445.1 uncultured Phascolarctobacterium sp. | reverse complement strand
TACCTAGTATATACTTTAGAATAGCATGGGTAAATAATTAGGGACATGGTGTATGATATGAAAATAGCTTTGTGTCATCTTGACTTAAGCTGCGGCCCGAAAATGAAAAATATTCAGCAGCTGGAGAAAGCTGTATATTTGGCAGGAGAGCAGGGAGCTGATTGGGTAATAACACCAGAAACTGCTGTTCAAGGTTATTATTTTTACAGATTAGATAATAGTGCTGTTGTTCTTGTGCAGCCGTCAGCAGAATTGACAGGACTGCGTGAATTATGCAGAAAATATTCATTGACGCTTTTTTTAGGTTGTGGTGAATATGATAAAGTTACAGCTAAAAATTATAATTCTTGTCTTGTCTTTGGTGCAGATGGAGAAATTAAAGCTCGTCATCGCAAGTTATTTGGTGAATGTTTAGGGGCGGAAGCATGGGCACGTAAAGGTGAACATTTTACGGTAGTGCAAGATGAACCACTAAAAACTGGCGTTTTAGTGTGTGCAGATTTGTGGTTTGAAGAAAACTATTTGGGTACAATGCAGGCAGGAGCAGAAATATTAGTAGATATAGCTGCTTGGCCTCCGACACAGGTATGTGGAGATCCTTTAACTTGTTGGCTGCATGCATCACGTGTTACGAAAATGAGTTTGATTGTATGCAATCAAACAGGCTGCCCAGAGTGGATGGATATGACTGTTGGTCAGAGCGTAGTAATTGACAATGGAGAATTGAAATTGGCATACAGCGGCAAGCCAGCAATATTGCTTTTTGATTATGATGAGAAACAGCGGAAAGTTGTTTCTGTTTGTTATCAAGTAATACCTATGTAAATGTTTTTAGTTAAGATAGTTATTGATAAGAATATTGTGATAAAACTCTAAAAAATAAACTGTTTTAATCTTGCTTAGTGGATTTGTTGCATGACCTTGAAAGAACGGATGCAACAAGTAAGCTATATATTTTTTTGAAGGTGGAGAGATTATGAAGAAAAATTTTACTAGCCTGCGCAGTGCAGTAATGCTTTCTGTGTTAACTGCTGCTGTATTTAATTGTGGAACTGCTTTGGCAGCTGAAGAAGTACAGGAGTTTTCTTTGGACGATATGGTAATAACAGCCAGCCGTGTACTTACTTCTAAGGCTGATACCCCTGCAAATATCAGTGTAATTACAAAAGAAGAAATTGCTGATCAAAATTATTCCAGTGCTTCTGATGCACTGCGTGCACTGCCTAGTGTAAATGTACTTGGCAGCGGTGCTAAAGGTTCATCTATGGGACAGGATAAAATTTTGATTAACGGTGATGAAAGAGTTTTAGTTTTGATTGACGGCCGCCGTGCTAACCTTGGCAGCAGCGGCAACAGCAGTGCTGATTGGCTGCCTCCGGTAAATGCTATTGAACGCATCGAAGTATTAAAAGGCGGCGGTTCTGCTTTATATGGTACAGATGCAGTAGGCGGTGTTATTAACGTTATTCTGAAAAAAGGCAGCGATTTGGGCAGCCATGTTACTGTAAGAGCAGCTGGAGGCAGCTGGAACAGCGAGCAGTACGGAATTACAGCCAGCGGCAGCAGTGAAACTGGTTTAGGTTTGTTCATAGCCGCAAACAAAGAACGCCGCGGTGACTACAAATATAAGAATAAAAACGGCGATGACAAGACCATGAAAAATTCTGGTTATGATGATCAAAGCGTTATTATAAAGCTTGATCAAAAATTAGGGGGGGACAACCGTCTGACAGTGAATTACGAGCATATTAATGCTGATGGTGGTTCACCATTTGGTTTATATAGTTGGGGAACTAGTGATTCCCATAAACGTCTGACTAATAATGTTTCCCTGCGTTATGATTGGAATGAAGAAAGTGCTGCAAGCGGTTATGTACAGGTATACAAGAATTACCAGCACGCTTTCTTCCGTTCTCCTTTTGATTCAAATAAATCTGATTTTACTGATACTACAACCGGTATTGAAGCACAGCAGAATTTTAAATTCAGTGAGCGTGATGAATTAACAGCAGGTTTAGAATATTATAAAACTACAGTAGATAATGTAGGCTTATATACTGGCGAACGTGATATTAACAATAAAGCTGTTTTTGCAGAAAATCGCTGGCAGATGGGCGATGGCTGGCAGCTGAATACTGGTCTGCGTTATGATAAACACAGCAGATATGGAAGCGAGGTTACGCCTAAGGTTTCTGTAAATAAAAAGTTTGATGAAGACAGCAATATTTATCTTTCCTGGGGCAGAGTATTTAATGCACCAACTACAGATGATTTGTATTGGTATCAACCAGGTAAATGGCCAACTTATGGAGATCCAAACTTAAAACCGGAAAAGGGTAATGTATGGACTTTAGGCGGCAATACTAAACTTAATGAAAAGACAGCTTTATCTGCCAGTGTTTTCTACAGTGATATCAAAGATGCTATTGATTGGGTTTGGGATGGTGCAACTACTACTCAAGCTATTAACGTAAATAAAGAAAAACGCCGTGGTATGGAAGTCAGCTTGAACCATGATTTTGATGCTAATTTCAGCGGTTATCTTTCTTACAGCTATGTACAGGTTAAACAAGACAAGGGTACAGGTTATACCAAAGATACCTTAGCTAAACCCAATATCTATCGTGCTGGTATGAAGTATAAGAATGAACAATGGATTTTTACACTTAATGCCAATGCTGTCAGCGGTCAATCTGAAAACCAATTTATTGACAGCAGTTATTTAACACTAGATTTAGGTGCACAATATATGCTTAATAAAAATGCCAAACTGTTTATCAATGGCTACAATCTGACTAATGAACGCTATGCTGAATATGGCGGACGTTATGATAAAGGTACTGGAGAAGCTAAATATCCCATGGCAGGACGTTCCTTTATCATTGGTGCAGAATATACATTCTAATTATCATTATTGTTTTGGCGGCGCGTTGCGCCGCCTTTTTTGTGCAAAAATCTTTAACTAAATAGACTATGTTTTATTGTAAAAATGTAGGCTAAAGCTTATCTTGGATATTTCAGCAGGAATTTTGCAGCTTACGTCGAATAGAAAATGATACGCAATTACTGAAAGCTTTTAATTTTCAGCCTTACAAACAGCTGATAAAAGCTTTTTTTATGCTATAATTGGAGGTGGACTCTGTGATTCGTAGTTTGGATTTTGTTTGCAGTGAATGCGGTGAAGCATTTGTTCCAAGTGAAAAGCTGTATTACCGCGATAATTATTTAAGCAGCAACATTCGTGATACTAAATTTATCTGTCCTGCCTGTATTGAGCGTTGGCAGAATAAATGGCATATAAAAAATGCCAGTTTTACAGAAACAGATTATGTGCTTACTGTAGATTTGGAATTAGAAGATGGGACTGTTTATGAAAATATGGATTGTACTCCTATTGAAGAAACAGAAACAGTTATTTTAGGTGAAGATGCTCCTTTAACAGCACAGCAGGAGCTGTATAAAATTTATGCTGCATGGGATAAGGAACGCAAAGCACATTGTTTGAAAGATTGCATTTTTAAAGATGAATTTATGCGTACTTCTTTTAGCTGTATTACTTTCGCAGGTGAGGAATTTACTAATGTAGCTTTTAGAATAACAATGCGCGGCGAATTGCAGACAGAAATTCCTGTACCAGATTATATAAAATCCCAGATACTGGAAGCGTATAAAATATACGAAGCACAGAATGCTGATTATCCTGAAACAGAAGATTTTATTTCTGATGAAGAAGAAATAGCAAATATAAAAAAGAAATTACAACAATAAGAGGAGTAAAAAATAATGAGCGAATTAATAGAAAAAATTGAAAAGCGCCGCACCTTTGCAATAATTTCCCATCCTGATGCAGGTAAAACTACTTTAACTGAAAAATTGTTGCTTTACGGTGGTGCTATTCATTTAGCAGGTTCAGTAAAAGCAAGAAAAAGCAATAAACATGCAGTATCTGACTGGATGGAAATAGAAAAACAGCGTGGTATCTCTGTTACTTCTTCTGTATTACAGTTCGATTATGATGGGTATCGGGTAAACATTCTTGATACACCTGGTCACCAAGATTTTTCGGAAGATACATATCGTACATTGATGGCTGCTGATAGTGCTGTTATGCTTATAGATGCTGCTAAAGGTGTAGAACCGCAGACAAAAAAATTGTTTTGGGTTTGCCATCGCCGTCATCTGCCGATTTTTACATTTATAAACAAATTGGATCGCTATGGACGCAATCCTTTTGATTTGATGGACGAACTGGAAAAGGTATTAGGTATACGTGCTTATCCGATAAATTGGCCTATTGGTATTGACGGACATTATAAAGGTGTTTATAACCGTTTGGAAAATACAATTGAACTTTTTGAAGATGATACGAGCCATGGCTCTAACAAGCTAAAATCAACAACAGGTTCACTGGATGATCCGCAAATCAGAGAATTGCTTGGCGATGAATTATATGAGAATTTGTGCAATGATATAGACCTTTTGGATATGGCAGGCGATGAGTTTGACATGGCAAAAGTTGATGCAGGAGAACTTACACCAATGTTTTTCGGAAGTGCTATGACTAACTTTGGCGTACAAAGTTTTTTAGAAAAATTTCTTGAACTGTCTCCTAAGCCACAGCCAAGAGCATTGCAAGATGGTAAAATAATAGAACCAGATAATGAAAACTTTTCTGCTTTTGTTTTTAAAATTCAAGCCAATATGAATCCTGCTCATCGCGACAGAATTTCCTTTATGCGAATTTGCTCAGGCGTATTTGAAAAGGGTATGAGTGTTTATCATAAGCAATCGGGGAAAATGGTAAAATTATCTCAGCCGCAGCAGTTTTTGGCACAGGAAAGAACTATTGTAGAACAAGCCTATCCAGGAGATATTATCGGTGTTTTTGATCCTGGTATTTTCGGTATAGGTGATTCCCTTAGTGACAACAGCTTGAAATTACAGTTTGAAGATTTTCCAGTTTTCCCACCAGAGATTTTTGCACGAGTACAGCCTAAGGATTCTTTGAAACGGAAACAGTTTGAAAAAGGTATCATGCAGCTTTCACAGGAGGGTGCAATTCAAGTGTTCCGTCAAGAAGGCGTTGGTTTGGAAAGCTATATTGTCGGTGTTGTTGGTGTACTTCAGCTGGAAGTATTAGAATATCGTCTGCTTAATGAGTACAGTGCACAGCTGTTGATGAATCAGCTGCCTTATTCTGTTGCACGCTGGGTATATGCAGAAGATAAAAAGCTGGTTGAAAACATCAAGGGTCTAGATAATGGTATGTTGGTATATGATAAAAAAGACAGACCTGTTATTTTAATCAATAACGAATGGTCTTTGAATTGGATATTGGAACGTAATCCTGGTATACAGTTCCTGACGGTACCTGCTGATGTGGAAAAAATCTAACGGTTATTATAATTATAAAGCTGGTAAAAAATTCTCTTTGTCGCAGCAGATTGTTTTGCTGATTTCATTGGTAGTTTGTATTGCACTGTTGCCGGCTTCTCTTTTTACAACTCAAAAAGTTGCACGTGTTATTTATGACCGTGTAAGTATTAATGCTGTAAGTATTAATAATATTCTCTGTAACTCAACAGAAATCAGAGATAGTATGGCAGCACAGAACGTTAAAGTTGATGAATCTGTTGATCATTTCATGGCAAGTTATGTTAATGATGTAGATCATTCAGACGAAGCCGGCGTAGCTATTTATGACAAAAATCATAATCTGCGAGTGCTGTATAATCCTGGGAATTTGCCTAATTTTGAACAGAGTGCACGCGGACTGGTTGATAAATATTCAGGCCGCAGTACAATTACCTATAAGGAAAATTATGCAATACCCAATAAAGCTTTAGGTTTCATTAAAAGTGACAAAGGCGAAATTATTGGTTATGTAGTTACTGGTTATTCAGATGAGATTGTTAATAATTCGACAATTGATGCAGTATTATTTCTGTTGACTATGACACTTATTGGTCTTATCGTAGGTATTTTAGGAGCAATTTATCTTGCTAAACGCATAAAATCTGTTCTTTTTGGTTATGAGCCAGAGGAGATTGCCCGAATTTTACAGGAACGTAATATTATTTTGAATTCTGTACGTGAAGGTATTGTTAATGTCAACAGTAAAGGACGCATAACGTTAGTTAACTCCGAAGCTCGTTTATTACTTAAACAGGCTGGTATTGATGAAGTTAATGAACTCTTTGGCAAATCTGCTAAAGAAGTACTGAAACGTGTACCTTTAGACGAAATCATTGAAGAAGGAAAAACATTAGTAGATGCTAGTGCCAAACTTGGCAATACGGTGTTTATAATTACTGCTGTTCCTCTTATGGAGGGTAAACATATTTTGGGCGCTGTTCTTACTTTCCGTAAAAAATCAGTAGTAGAAGAAATGGCAAATCAGCTTACAGGCTTTAAGAACTATGCTACTGCATTAAGAGCTCAGACACATGAGTTCATGAATAAAATGCATGTTATTATGGGTCTTATTGACATGAAAGCTTATGATGAACTGAAAAACTTTACACAAGAGATTGCTTATAATAGACAGTCGGAAGTTTCTTATATTGTTACTCGCCTGAAAGATATTACATTATCAGGTTTTATATTAGGAAAAATTAGTCGCAGCCGTGAACTTGATATTGATTTTTCTCTTACAGAAGAAAGTGAACTTCATGGCGAACTAGATGTACCATCGGTACATGATATTGTTCTTATTGCTGGTAATATTATTGAGAATGCTTTTGATGCACTGAAAAATTTTGACGGTGAACGTATTGTTAATCTTTCTATTTTAGATTTTGATCGTGAAATCGTCATTGTTGTTGAAGATTCCGGTCCTGGTATGAGTGCAGAAACACGCAAGCATATTTTCCAGAGTGGGTTCAGCAGCAAGGGTGCTAATGGACATGGCTTTGGACTGTATCTTGTAAAACAAAGCATTGACAGTCTTAACGGAACAATTACAGTAGAATCTGCCTTAGGTGAAGGAACTACTTTCACAGTAAGGCTTCCTAATAAAAAGGAGGTAGAATAACAATGATTAATGTATTGGTTGTTGAAGATGATCCGATGGTTGCACAGCTTCATGAACATTATTTAAGTCAGATTAAAGGATTTCAATTATGTGATATAGCGGGCAATGGTGATACTGCTTTAAAGTTACTGCGTCAGAATAATTATGACCTGTTGATTTTGGATGTCTTTATGCCTACTATGGATGGGCTGCAGCTTTTGGCGAAAATACGTGAAAATGATTATGATGTAGACGTAATCATTGTTTCTGCTGCTAATGATAAAGATAAAATTAAACAGGCTTTGCGTTTAGGTGCTGTTGATTATATAATTAAACCTTTTGAATTTGAACGCTTTAATTTGGCTTTGAATAATTATTTGAAACGTTATCATATAGTTGAAGAACAGGCAACTATTGAGCAGTCTGATCTTGACCAGACTATTATCCGTCAGGAGGATCAGGTAGTAGTGACTTTACCTAAGGGTTTAGACAAAAATACATTAGCTACAGTTTGGGAATGTATCCGCAGCATTGATGGTATGTTTACTACAGAAGAAGTTGCTGGTATGGTTGGCATATCGCGTGTTTCTATTCGTAAATACCTGGAATTTTTAAAATCACTGCGGCTTTTAAAATTAGATCTGCATCGTGGTTCTGTTGGCAGACCAGTATACAAATATCTGTGTCTTGATAAGCAGAGTGATGTATTAAAGGCTTATATACAGTAAACTTTTTTCTAAAGGCTCTCGATGTGAAAGATAAAAACTTCACATTCGGGAGCTTTTGTGATATTTGAAAAAATTATATGATTATTGTAAAATAAAAGTATTATACTT
>CAZQQK010000076.1:0-7882 GCA_964595445.1 uncultured Phascolarctobacterium sp. | reverse complement strand
TTATAGCATATTTCAGAAAGTATTTCTTGAAATATATGAAAAGACTTTTCTTTATAATTTTTATCTATATGTTTTAGTATATTCTTTCTTAAAATCTCTTTTGCTTGTCAAATCGACTTTTAATTCATATAATAGTAGTTAAGAGAATTATTGGAGGGAATTAAAAATGGAAGAAGCACGCTTTACATTGCGTATTCATCCTATTATTATGAATAAGATGAAACGCCTTGCTAAAAATAATGGTCGTTCGGTTAATAAGGAAATAGAACAAATTTTGAAATGGGTTATCGATGACTATGAACGCAAATATGGACGTATAGAATTAACAAAAGAAGAAATGCCCGGATTTAGTACATCTAATACAGAAGCACGTAAAGAAAAACCTATGGATATGCTTTTTGCAGTAGACAAAAAAATATAAATAATAAAAACCGACTTTCTAAATTTAGAAAGTCGGTTTTTATTATTTATGTACGTATACTAGTACGTAATTGAATTGCTTCTGCAAGATGTATTGCGGTAATCTTCTGACTGCCTGCCAAATCAGCAATAGTACGTGCCACTTTAAGGATACGATCATGACTGCGTGCACTTAAATTAAGCATATGAAAATATTTCTCCATAACATTTTCTGCATCTTCTCCTAGATGACAGTATTTTACTACTTCACTTCGTCCCATTTGCGCATTGCAGTACATTCCCCAAGCTTTTAAGCGTTCCTGCTGAATAAGACGAGCTTTTATTACACGTTCACGTATCACTGATGATGATTCTCCAGGTTCTTCATTTTTTAGGTCTCTAAAGTCTACCCTACTTAAATTAATTTGCATATCAATTCTATCCATTAATGGTCCTGATATTTTTCTTCTGTAATTATCTATGTCTTTTTGTTTACAGGTACAATGTTGTAATTTGTCACCTAAATAACCGCATGGACATGGATTTTGTGCTGCACATAAAATTATTTTACTTGGAAAGGTCATTGCTGCACGAACACGAGAAATATTTACTTCACCATCTTCCAGTGGTTGACGCAGCATTTCTAATGTTGAACGATCAAATTCAGGCAATTCATCAAGAAAAAGAACTCCATTATGTGAAAGTGTTACCTCTCCAGGATGAGGTGTACTACCTCCGCCGAGCAGTGCACTGCTGCTTATACTGTGATGTGGGCTACGAAAAGGTCGCTCAAGCATGACACTGTCGCTTTGTGGTAAAAGACCAACAATACTATAAATTTTAGTAACTTCTAAAGCCTCTGCTTCTGTCATTGGTGGTAAGATTGTTACTAAACGTCGTGCCAGCATTGTTTTGCCACAACCTGGTGAACCTACCATAAGAATACTGTGTCCACCTGCGGCAGCAATCTCCAAGGCACGTCTGGCAACTAGTTGTCCTTTAACATCAGCAAAATCAACATGATAAATTTTATTCTTATTCTGTAATATATTTTCTTTAGGCAAAGGATTAAGTAATTTATGATTTTGAAGATGCTCTACTAATTCTGTAAGAGTAGCAGCTGTATAAACTTTGATGCCTTGGATTAATTTACCTTCAGCTGCATTGTCCCTAGGGATATAAATTTCTTTAGCTCCCCGCTCTTTTGCGTTCATAATCATCGAAAGAACACCAGAAACTTTCCTAATCCGTCCATCAAGTGATAGTTCTCCTATAAATACTTTATCTGTTAATTTTGTTGCAGATAACATTCTGCAGCAGGCAAGCAAACCAACAGCAATAGGAAGATCTAATCCAGAACCTTCTTTACGTAAATCTGCCGGTGCTAAATTTACAGTAATTCTTGTCATTGGAAAAGGATATTGCGAATTGCGTAATGCTGCTTTTACACGTTCCTTAGATTCTTTTACTGCCATAGCAGGCAAGCCTACTAAATCAAAATTAGGCATACCATTACTTACATCTACTTCAACTAATATTTGTACTCCATCAATACCACAAGTTGTTTCACCTAAAATCTGTGCAAACATTATCAACACTCCATTCTTGTCAGAAGCAGTGCGGTATGTGTCTGAGTTTTATTTCCGCAGTGCTTTCTAAAGTAATTTCTACTACATCAAAGGAAAGCACCGGAAACTGATCAATTATTCCCACCGATTGGAGATAATATTCAGCACAGCGATGAATTTTTCTTTGCTTCGTTAAGGTCACGGACTCTATTGGCATACCGTAACGTAAGTTAGTTCGTGTCTTAACTTCTATAAAACTTATTATGTCATCTTTTTTTGCTATTATATCAATTTCACCAACCCGATAATAACGGAAGTTGCGTGCTAAAATTTCATAACCTTTACTTTGCAAATAATGACAAGTATAATTTTCACCGTATTTACCTAAGTCAATTTTCGAGTGGATATTCATAATTTCCCAAAAGAGGTGTATAAAGTATATTTTCTTCCATAGGAATTGGAGGAAGAGTCATACTTTTTACAGGTTCGTAACTGCGGCGATGCCAACGTGTAGCTCCATATTTATTAATTGCCTGCATATGTGTGCTGCTTCCATAACCTTTGTTATGTTTAAAACCATATTCTGGATATATTTTATCTAACCGTTCCATTATATGATCACGTGTAACTTTAGCTATGATAGATGCAGCTGCAATTGAAACACTTAAAGCATCTCCATGTATAATGGACTTTGTTTCAATTCCAGGAATATTTACAGGCATAGCATCAATAAGGGCAACTTGCGGATGATAGTGCAGATTCTCCAATACTTGAGCCATACCGAATTGAGTAGCAGCATATATATTCATGTTGTCAATATTGCTGATACTGACAATATTGACTTCAATATCTATTGCTTTTTCCATAACTTCCCTAAAAAGCTGTTCACGCTTAGCAGCAGAAAGCTTTTTAGAATCATTCAAACCACTAATAAAACAATTTTGTGGTAAAATAACAGCAGCAATGACCAAGGGACCTGCTAAAGGTCCTCTGCCAGCTTCATCTACACCGGCAATGTATTTAATTCCTTTGGCATAATAATCATTTTCGTATTGCAACATTTGTACAAAGCGTTCACGTTCTGCAGTTGCTTTTTGTAAACGTTTATAATAGTTTTCAAGCAGCTTTTGTACCCCTTTACGTGAATCTTTCGCTAAATCTGCCAATTGTAAATCTGTTGGTTCATTATTTAGCAGATTTTTAATATCTTCTATTGTCATCATAACACCTCCTACGATATAAAAAAACCGCCTTATGGCGGTTTTTAAACAAGAAATTATGGTTCATCTATTGTGAACCGCCCCAAACGACCTGCTCGAAAATCTCGCAGCACCAGCTGGTATACTTTATCTAAATCCAACTGACCTCCAGATTTAAGACAACCTCTGGCTATAGCGATTTTTGACATAACGGCATTTACATCATCGCCTTCATTGAGGCTTACTACATATTTTTTTTGTAATTCCTGAGGATATTTAGCTAGCAAAAAACTAATAAGTAATTCTGTTGCCTGTTCTCTATCAAAAACATCTTCTTTAATTGCTCCAGTTACAGCTAATGCAAACCCAACCTGTGGATCTTCAAACTTAGGCCATAAAACACCTGGTGTATCTAACAGTTCCAACCCTTTAGCAATAGTTACCCATTGCTGTCCACGAGTAACACCAGGTCTGTCTGCTGCCATAACTTTATTTTTTCCTACCAAACGGTTAATAAGTGTAGATTTACCTACGTTAGGAATACCAACAATCATTACACGTACTGGTCTGTTACGTACTCCTTTTTTCAGCCATTTATCAATTACTGGCTTAGCTGCTGTTTGAACAGCAGTCACTAATTGTTTTACACCTTTACCAGTAGCACAATCTACTTTACATACTGGAAGACCGCTGCGTTTAAATTTTTCTAACCAAAGTTCAGTTTTTGTATTATCGCTCATATCAATTTTATTGAGAGCAATTACTTTAGGTTTATTACCTAAAATATCCTGTAACATAGGATTAGTGCTTGAGCGTGGTATACGTGCATCCAACATCTCTACAACCACATCTACAAGTTTTATTTGGCTTTCCATCATACGTTTGGCTTTTGTCATATGCCCCGGAAACCATTGTATTTTAAAATCTTGTAACATCATCATTGCACCATACCTGTATCAGTCTTTAAGGTACGCATCTTATCCAGAGGCCAAAAAGCAGCGATAGCACGACCTTTAACAAGTTTAAGCGGAACAAAACCAACATCAGCAAAACGACTGTCTTCTGAATTATTACGATTATCACCAAGAACAAAAATAGTATCTCTAGGTACAATTACCTTACGGTAATTAGAAATATTTTCACCTTTTGGATCATCATGATAAATGTAAGTTTCATTAAGCTGCTTACCATTAACAAAAACCTTACCTTTTTGCATTTCTACGGTATCACCGCCAACAGCAATAACACGTTTTATAAAATCACGGCTTTCATCTTTAGGAAAACGAAAAACTACAATTTCTCCTTTTTTTGGATCTGTAACAAAATAACTAAGTTTATCTACAAGTAAACGTTCATGATTTACAAGCGTAGGATACATGGATGACCCCTCTACCATATAAGGTTCTACTAAAAATGTACGGATGCAAAATGCCAGCGCAACTGCTACTATAATAGAAACAAGCCAATCACTGGCAGAATCCTGCCAAGAAGTATTTTTCTTATTGCTCAACTAGTGAGCCTCCTCTCTATCTGCAATAAGCAGACTATACAAAAATAATAGAATCTGCCAGCATTTCTCAATAACTTGCAGTCTTTTTATATTGTAGCATATTTTTTTTAATTCGTCAGCTTATCTTATGACAGAAATGTAAAATTATACTAACTTAACAATAAAAGGGACTGTATTACTACAGTCCCTTTTACTATAAACAAAGATTGATTAGCGTTTTTCTCTGATACGAGCAGCTTTACCAGTCAATTTGCGCAGATAGTAAAGTTTAGCACGACGTACAATACCAATACGTGCTACAACAATCTTATCAATACGCGGGCTGTGAACTGGGAAAGTTCTTTCAACACCAACGCCGTAAGAAATACGACGAACAGTAAAGTTTTCACGAACACCACTGCCGCTGCGGGAAATTACCACGCCTTCAAACAGCTGAATACGTTCACGAGTACCTTCAACGATTTTGCAATAAACTTTAACGGTGTCGCCTGCTTTAAATTCAGGGATGTCGGAACGAAGTTGTTCTTGTTCCAATACTTCAATAATGTTCATAGTTTCCTCCTAAATCATAGACGTTCATGTGCGAACTCACAGCGGACCGTCCGTATTACACAACGTAAATTGTACCATATACTAAGAATTAATGCAAGAAAAAAATATAAATTATGGGCAAATTTTATTTTTCCCACCATGCCTCGCCTACCAGACGGTCAAGAATGATAGCAACAGCACTGCGAACACACAAATGATTATAATCACAAGTTCCGTAAACAGGTTCAAGAATGTAATCAAATTTAGCCATTGTTTCTGATTCAATACCAAAACCTGTACCAAAAAGCAAAAGTACAGGTTTATCTTCGTCCTGTATCTTATGACGCATAAATTTGTAGGAAACAGTATTAGGATAAACTCTAGCATCAGTGGTAACTATATAAGGACACTTACCTGTTTCTGTTTGAATTCTTTTTACTGCACTTTCTATGCTTGGAATCCACTGTACTCTTTCTAAAGCATCAGCTCTATCTGGATTATAAATTTTGCCATAACCTTCTTGCCAATAATGCAAAATTTTACTAATTATATTTCTTTGTACTTCTAACGGATGAATAATATAATAACCCTTTACATCATAAGTACGGCAGGTACGCGAGATATCGTGAATATCAAAATTAGTTACGGCACTTGCTATAACCTGCATACGCTTGTTATAAATGGGATAATGTACAAGACCTACATATAAATCAGCCATTATCATCATCCCTTTCTGGTGCTTCATGTAAAAGTTCCTGTCGCAACTCTTCGTAAAATTTACGCTCTGACTTCTTCATTTTTTTTGGAAGTTGACCAGTGAGCAACTGCAACTGCTCTGCTGTAAGCAAATCTGGTCGTTTAAAATATGTAGCTTTAAGTGACTGCTTAAAACGCCAATTTTTGATTAAAGCATGATTGCCGCTGCGCAGTACTTCAGGTACTTCCAACCCTTCAAATATTACTGGCCTTGTATATTGGGGATATTCCAAAAGACCTGTACTGAAAGAATCTTCTTCTGCACTTTCAATTTTTCCTAAAACACCAGGAATAAAACGAGCAATAGCATCCATGACGATAATTGCCGGCATTTCTCCGCCAGTCAATACATAATCACCAATAGATAATTTTTCATCTACCCAGTTAAATATACGTTCATCAAATCCTTCATAATGACCGCATACAAAGATGAAGTCTTGTCCGCTATGTGCATATTCTTCAACAATATCCTGCTTTAACGTGCGCCCGCCTGGACACATAGCAATAACACGTGCATATGGTAATTTTTCTTTTGCTTTACGGATAGCAGCTACCATTGGTTCAGGTTTTAATACCATGCCTGCACCACCGCCAAAAGGTGCGTCATCTACTGTACGATGATTATCATGCGTAAAATCACGCGGATTTATACAGCTGACTTCAATCAAACCACTGTTAATAGCACGCTGCAAAATACTATGACTGGCAGCTTGTTCAATCTGTTCTGGAAATAATGTTATGAATAAAAACTTCATGCTTCATCAACCCATTCCGGCAAATTAACAACTATACGCTTTTCAGCTAAATTTATTTCTTTAACATAAATTTTTAATGCTGGAAGCAGTATATCCTTTTCTCCTGGAACAGCAATAACATAAACATCATTACTTCCTGTACTAAGCGAATCCTTAAATGTACCAATTTGTTTACCAGCTTCATCCAAAACAGGTAAACCTATAAGATCAGCAACGTAAAACTGACCCTCTTCTAACTTTGGTAAATCTTCAGCTTTAATCAATACTTCTCTATCACGCAACGATTCAGCTTCGTTCATAGTTTTTATTTCTTCAGTAGAAACCAGTACCATACGTTTATGAAAACGTGCACCTTTAACTGTGAGTTTGCGTCCATCAGTTAGCAATAAATATTTTAAATCTAAGAATTGTTCCGGCTTATCTGTAAGCGGCAATATACGAATATCGCCCCGCACACCGTGCGGAGCGACAATTTTGCCAATAACTATTTGGTTATCCATGGATTATTCGCGGAAAGCAATAACCTTACCATCTTCGGTAAGAATTTCTGCACCCATCAGGGTATCAATATTAGTGCCTACTGTAATTTCTACAGTACGCTCTAATGTACCATGACCAATTTCAGCACCAAGCTCCAAAGCTTCTGCTCTTTTCAGTTTAGCTTCTGCTTCTTGTTTGGCAGCAGTGCGTTTATTTCTTTCTATGTCGATTTGTTCGCGTAAAGCCGGAAGTACGCTCAAATCACTAGCAGCCTGATGCAGAGCTTTTTTAGCTTGGAATTCAAACTGTTCCAAATCAAGCTCCATATTCTTTATAGTATTTTGGAGGTCTCCAACAATTTTCAACTTTAAATCTTCAGTAACTTTTGCTTTAACAGCAACGGGAACCCTAACGATCATCTTATCCATAGTTATACCATCCTCAATCAAATAATTTCGACAATAACCTTTACGTTCTCACGGGTTGCTACTGCTTTCATAACAGTTCTGATAGCTTTGGCGATACGGCCTTGTTTTCCAATAACCTTACCCATATCTTCAGAAGCAACATGGAGGCGAAGCACCGTCGTTGTACCGGTAGTCTCCTCCTCCACTACTACTGCAGAGGGATCATTTACAAGAGATTTGGCCATAACTTCTACCAATTCCTTCATGTAGATCACGC
>CAZQQK010000075.1:0-8443 GCA_964595445.1 uncultured Phascolarctobacterium sp. | reverse complement strand
CAACTACTCTTGATGAAATCTCTGTGAAGTTTAATGAGATAATCATACATCTATTTTTTTCTCTTGTCAACACTTTTGTGAAAAAAACGAGTTTTTTTTGAAAAGCTGTAAAGGTAAAATCTAGTACGTATTTTGTTTTCAAATTATAGCAAAGTACTAGGGAATTGTAAAGTTAAATTTTCAGAAGGCTTAAAATTAAAGAAAAAAGTAAAAATTTTTGCAAAATACTCTTGACTTTCACTAGATAAAGTATTAAAGTATTTTCATAAGTTAGCAAACTAAAGGAGGATATTATGGCAGCAAATATACGCGACCATTTAACTGATCAATTATTTACAGCTATTCTTAGCTTAAAAGATCAAGAGCAATGCTATAAATTTTTTGAAGATATTTGCACAATTAGTGAGGTAAAGGCTATGGCACAACGTCTGGAGGTTGCCAGAATGTTGGATGAGGGATGCATCTATGAAGCGATTGTAGAAAAAACTGGTGCCAGTACGGCGACTATTTCCCGTGTTAAACGTTGTTTGGTATATGGAGCAGATGGCTATAATTCTGTTATGCCGGTTATAAAAAAGACAGCAGAGCTTTCTGGAGATAAATAGAAAAAGCATATAATTTAAGAGGGGTAGATTAACATGGTTAACAAAGTATATCAAGTTCCTTACGGTACTAAAGATATTCTGCCGGGAGAGATGAAGAAGCGCCGCTTGGTAGAAAATGCTATTATCAATGTTTTTGAAAAATGGGGTTATGATGAAGTAAAAACGCCAGACTTTGAATATGTTGATACATTTGGAGCAGAAGGTGCAAGAGTTGATTTTAGATTTTTTGATCGTAATAACAATTTGTTGGTGCTGCGCAATGATATGACTGCCCCGATTGCCCGTCTTACTGCAACAAGGCTTCAAGGCGGTGAAGAAATAAAAAGATTATGTTATCTGGCCAATCTTTACCGCTATGAAGAAATTCAAGCAGGAAGACAATGTGAGTTTGAACAGGCTGGTGTTGAACTTTTAGGGGCTAATGGTGCTGTCGCTGATGCAGAGGTTATTGTACTGGCGGCTGAATCTATGCAGGCTGCTGGTGTGAAGGAATTTACGATAAGCTTAGGACATGTTGATTTTATTAATGGGTTAGCAGATGAAGCTGGATTTAATGAAGAACAAATTAAACAGTTGAAAGTTTGTCTGAGGCGGCATGATGCTGTAGCTATGCAGCAGATGGCTGATGCTATGAAAAATATTAATTCTGGTATAAAGCACTTGTTTGCAGATTTTTTGTTTCTTCAGGGAGGTTTAGAGCTTTTGGAACGCATTGATGCTGTTGTTACAAATGTTAAATGTAAAAGTGCTCTAAATGATTTACGCTGTATCTACAGATTAGTAGAAGCATATGGTGCAGCTAAATATTTAAGTTTTGATTTAGGTCTTTATCGTTCTTTGGATTACTATACGGGTATGCTTTTTGAAATTTATCTGCCTGAAATTGGATATCCTGTTGCAGGCGGAGGACGTTACGATAAAATGATGCAGCGTTTTGGTTTGCATTGCCCTGCTACAGGTTTTGCTTTAGGTGTTGACCGAATTTTATTAGCGTTAGAACGTAATGGATTGATAAAAAATAATCGCAGCTGGGATGTTTTAGTAGCTTGGAGTGAAGATAAGCTTTCAGAAGCCATAGCTAAAACTGTTGCTTTACGCAAGGAAGGACGCAGCGTAAAATTGATGACGGAAAGTACTGATTTGCAGCAAGCGGCACAGGCGGTAAAAGAGTATTGCTGCAGTTCGCTGGTTTATGTTAGCTGAGGATTTAATAAATATTTACTTTACTGAAAGTAAGAAGTAAGAGGGATATATAAATGGATGAATACATTACCATTGCTTTACCTAAAGGTAAACTTTTTAACAAATCAGTGAAATTATTGGCAAAGGTTGGCTATAGTGCTGAAAATGTTACGGAAGATTCCAGAAAACTTGTTATAAGTAATGATGAGACTAAAGTACGTTTTATTATTGCAAAAACAGTAGATGTGCCGACATATGTTGAATATGGTGCTGCAGATATTGGAATTATAGGTAAAGATGTACTTTTGGAACAGGATAAAGATGTAGTAGAATTGCTGGATTTAGAGTTTGGTCGCTGTCGATTAATGATGGCTGTTCCAGAAACCAAGCAGCGTGCTGCTTTAACTGATTATGCACATCTGCGTGTAGCAACGAAATATCCAAACTGTGCAAAGAATTATTTCAATAAATTGGGTATTCAGACAGAAATTGTTAAATTAAACGGTTCTATAGAGTTAGGTCCAATTGTTGGATTAAGTGAGATGATAGTAGATATTGTGGAAACAGGTCGAACTCTTACAGAAAATAAATTAGTGGAGGTCGATTCTATTTTTACTGCTACTGCTAGGCTTATAGCTAATCGTGCCAGTTTTAAATTAAAATTTGGACGATTGCATAAGTTAGTAGAAGATTTGAGAATTGTGTTGAATGAGGAGGATAAATAAAATGCAGGTTACTGATGCGAGAAATATGCAAGCTGCAGAAATTGCTGCTTTAATGAAAAAGAAAGCTTTTGATGAGGTTGAACTATCTCCGCGTATTCAGGCAGGAACTGATGCTATGTTCGGCAGACATATGACAGCTGCTCAAGTTGCAGAGCAGATTGTTGCTGATGTGCGTGCATCAGGTGATGATAAATTATTTTATTATACAAAATTAATTGACCGTGTAGATTTAACTTCAGCGAATATTCGTGTTACAGAGGCTGAATTTGCGGAGGCAGAAGCTATTGTTAAACCGCAAATTAAGGCTGCACTGAAACGTGCTATTGCCAATGTAATGCAATTTCATGAGGAACAAATGCCGAAAACATGGCTTACAAATCGTCCGCATGGTTCTTTTTTGGGGCAAAAAGTTACTCCAGTAGATTCAGTGGGGATTTATGTTCCAGGTGGTACTGCTGCCTATCCTTCTTCTGTTATTATGAATGCCTGTCCAGCAAAGGTTGCTGGTGTGCCTCGAATTGTTATGGCTGTGCCTCCAGGTAAGGATGGAAAAGTAAATCCTAATGTTTTGGTTACAGCTAAACTTATTGGAGTAACAGAAATTTATAAAATGGGTGGTGCTCAGGCTATTGCTGCTTTAGCATTTGGTACTGAAACTGTGCCGAAGGTAGAAAAAATTACTGGACCTGGTAATATTTTTGTTACCTTGGCTAAAAAAGCTGTTATTGGACATGTAGATATTGATATGCTGGCAGGACCTAGTGAAATTCTTGTTATAGCTGATGAAAGTGCTGATGCAGAATATTTGGCTGCTGATCTTTTGAGTCAGGCGGAGCACGATCCCTTGGCGTGTGCTATTTTAATTACAGATAGTGAACGTGTAGCTAATGCTGTTGCGGAAGAAATTGAAAAACAGCTTGCTGTACTGCCGCGTAGGGATATAGCGTCTGTATCATTAGAACAATCTGGAAAGATTATTTTAGCTAGAGATATGGATACTGTTATTGAGATGGCTAATTTATCTGCACCTGAGCATTTAGAGATTATGACTAAAGCACCGTTTGAGATTATGCCGTATATTCGTAATGCTGGGGCTATGTTCCTCGGAGCCTATTCACCTGAACCATTAGGAGATTATTATGCAGGACCGAACCATGTTCTTCCTACAGGTGGAACAGCTAAGTTCTATTCTGTATTAAATGTGGAAACTTTTATGAAGAAAACCAGCATTATAGCTTATACTGCTGCTGCATTGCTGGAAACGGCAGATGATATTATTACTTTGGCGGAGGCTGAGGGATTGCAGGCTCATGCTAATGCTGTTCGCAAGCGTGTAGATAAGGAGAAATAAAATGAGTGACTTTGCTGTACGTCCTAGCGTTGTTGCTATAGAAGAGTATGCTGTAGAAAGTGTCTCTGCTGATATTATTGTAAATGCTAATGAAAGTAATTATCCGCTGCCTAAGAAAATTGCCGAAAAAGTAACAGCTTGTGTTTCTCAGTTTCCGTTTAATCGTTATCCTCCGATAAAAGCAGAAAATCTTTGTGAAGTTATTGCTAAAGAACTTGGCGTTGATGTAGATAGTGTAAAAATTGGCAATGGTTCCAGTGAACTGTTGGAAAAAGCATGTTATGTTTTTGGCGGAGCAGGTAAAAAAATTGCTGTACCGTGGCCATCTTTTTCTATGTATGGTGAGTATGCAGCTCTTTCAGACAGTGAAGAAGTACGATATCCTCTAACAGAGGAAGGTTTCGTTGATCCGGATATGGTGATAAGTTTCTGCGAACAGCAACGACCCTCGCTTTTAATTATTTGCAATCCTAATAATCCTACAGGCAATTATAATAGCTTGGCAGATATGGAAAAAATTATTGCTAATGTTGATTGTCCAGTAATAATGGATGAGGCTTACATGGAATTTGCTGATGGTAAGGAATTAAAACATAGTGATTTAAGACCGTTAAATAAGTTATGGTTAGTAGCTGGTTCAGCTTTATCTCTTGTAGGACATTATAATAATTTAATGGTATTTCGTACATTTTCCAAGGCGTATGGTCTTGCAGGTTTGCGCTGTGGCTATGCTGTTGGAACATCTGGACTTATACGCCAATTGGGTAAAGCTTTACTGCCTTATCATGTAAATGCCTTTACCTTGCTTACAGCTAAGTTTGTTTACGAAAATAAGGAGTTATATAAAGAACAAATAAGAACTATTAGAGATGAACGAGAAAAAATGGTTTCTGAGTTTAAACAATTAGGTTTTCGAGTTTGGCCTACTGCGACAAATTTTATTACTTTTTGTGCAGAAAATACGCTTATGCAGCAGTTGGCTGAAGCTTATACAGTAAAATATGGTGAGAACTTAGCTCCGAAAGTGGCTAGTGGGAAAATGCTTTTTAAATATTTATTGGAAAATGGTATTTTAGTGCGTGATTTTACTAATCATCCTGTATTGCAGGGTTGCTTACGTATAAGTATAGGTTTACCAGATGAAAATGCACAGATTATAAATAAAGTAGTGAATATATGTGCGGAGGTTAAATCATGAGATGCGGTAAAGTAGAGCGCAAAACCTTGGAAACAGGCGTAAGTGTGGAGTGGAACCTTGATGGTAAGGGCAGTAGTGAAATTAATACTGGCATAGGTTTTTTCGATCATATGTTGGTACTTTTAGCCAAGCATAGCTTTAGTGATCTTACAGTATTTGCTAATGGAGATCTTGATGTTGACAGCCATCATACTGTAGAGGACTGTGGTATTGTTCTGGGGCAGGCATTGAGTGCCGCAGTAGGTGATAAAGCAGGAATTCACAGGTATGGTAATTGCTTTTTGCCAATGGATGAAACTTTAGTGCAGGTATGTTTGGATTTCAGCGGTCGTTCTTACTTAGTCTTTGAGGGAGATATTCCTAAGGTGCAGCTTGGTATTTATGATGCTGAAATGACAGAAGAATTTTTCCGTGCAGTGGCTATGCAGGCAGGAATTACTTTGCACATTCGTATTTTATATGGAAAGAATACACATCATATTATCGAAGCTATATTTAAAGGCTTTGCTAGAGCTTTGGCAGAAGCAGTTGCAATAGATGCTAAAGTGCACGGAGTGATGAGCAGCAAAGGTGCTTTATAAAACAGTGAGATAATTGAATTTTAACAGCCAGGAGGAATATATGCGAGTAACGGTAGTAGATTATGGTATGGGTAATCTTTATAGTGTAAGCAATGCACTGGTGGCTGTGGGAGCTGAACCAGTTATTACTGGTGATAAAGATGTTATAGCTAAGGCAGAAAAAATTATTTTGCCGGGAGTAGGTGCATTTGGTGACTGCATGAGAAATTTGGAAAAATCAGGATTAGTACCAGTTATTATGGAAGCCTTACATAACAATAAACCGTTTTTAGGTATTTGCTTAGGAATGCAGTTGCTTTTTGAGGGCAGTGATGAAGCACCGGGAGTAAAAGGATTAGGATTTTTCAAAGGACAGGTAAAGTATTTGTCTACAAGTTATAAAGTACCGCATATGGGATGGAATTGTTTGAAATTACGCAGTCCTTCGATACTGTTGAAGGAAGCGAATGGCAAATATGTATATTTTGTACATAGCTTTCATGCAGTTCCGGAAGATAAAAATATAATTACAGCTGTAACTGATTATGGTATGGATGTGACTGCATCTGTTGGACAGGGAAATGTACAGGCATTTCAGTTTCATCCAGAAAAATCAAGCAGTGTAGGTATGCAGTTGTTGAAAAATTTTGTTGATTTATAAATAAATAACTGAATGGGGGGAAAATCAATGATAATTTATCCAGCAATAGATATACGCGGAGGTCGTTGTGTGCGTCTTACAGAAGGACGTTTTGATGCAGAAACTATCTTTGCTGATGATCCTGCTGAGATGGCTGTAAAATGGGCTGAATGCGGTGCAAAGTGGCTGCATCTTGTTGACTTAGATGGAGCGTTAGCTGGCGAAGGAAAAAATTTATCAGTTATTGAACGCATCTTAAACAATGTGAAAATTCCTGTTGAATTAGGCGGTGGCATTCGCAGTATGCAGGCTATAGAAAAACTCTTATCTTTGGGCGTTGAGAGACTTATTCTTGGAAGTGCAGCAGTGAAAAATCCAGATTTGGTTAGAGAAGCCTGCATAAAATATCCTGGGCATATTGCTGTGGGGATTGATGCCAAGAATGGCGAAGTTGCGATTGAGGGTTGGGAAAAAGGTAGTGGTATGGATGCCTGTGTATTAGCTGAAAAAATGGCTGATTATGGAGTTTCAGCAATTATTTTTACAGATATCAGTCGTGATGGAATGCTTAGCGGAGTTAATGCTGCTGCTACTGCTGTTATTGCCCGTGCCAGCGGTATACCTGTTATTGCCAGCGGTGGAGTTGCATCATTAGAGGATATAAAACGTTTAAAAGCTGTCGAAAATGAGGGTGTTTCAGGATGTATTATTGGTAAGGCGATTTATACAGGTGCAGTAGATTTGCGTGCTGCTTTAAAATTGGCAGAGTAAAAGGAGAAAGAGGATGCTGACAAAGAGAATTATTCCTTGTTTGGATGTAAAAGAAGGTCGTGTTGTAAAAGGAACAAATTTTGTTGGCTTACGAGATGCCGGTGCTCCTGTAGAGCTTGCGGCAGCTTATGATACTGAAGGTGCTGATGAACTGGTTTTTTTGGATATCACAGCTACTTATGAAGAACGTAAGGCTATGCTGGATGTTATCCGTAAGACAGCCGGCGAAGTATTTATGCCTCTTACAGTAGGAGGAGGTATCAGTAGTGTTGCTGATATTCGTAATGCATTGCGTGCTGGTGCAGATAAAACTTCTCTTAACTCTGCCGCAGTAAATAATCCTCAGCTGTTGGCTGAAGGTGCTAAACTGTTTGGCAGACAGTGTATAGTATTGGCAATAGATGCACGTAAAAGCGGCGAAAGAAAGTGGGAAGTTTATGTACAAGGTGGACGTAAAGCTACAGGAATTGATGCTGTAGAATGGGCAAAAAAGGCGGTAGACTTGGGTGCAGGTGAAATTTTGCTTACGAGCATGGATGCTGATGGTACAAAAAACGGTTATGATATTCATCTGACAAAAGCTGTAAGCAGTGCAGTTAATGTTCCTGTCATTGCCAGCGGTGGTGCTGGCAAATTAGAAGATTTTTATGAAGTTTTAACAGAGGGTGGTGCTGATGCTGTTTTAGCAGCTTCAGTTTTTCACTATAAAACTTTTACCATTAAACAGGTGAAAGAGTATCTGCGTTCTCGTGGTATAGAGGTGAGATTATAATGCAGATTGATATTTCCAAAATAAATTTTGACAGTAAGGGACTCGTTCCGGCAGTAGTAATTGATTTACGAACCAATGAAGTTTTAATGTTGGCATATATGAATGAAGAATCATTGATAAAAACGATGAAAACAGGATATACTTGGTTTTGGAGCCGCAGTCGTCAGGAGTTATGGAATAAGGGTGCTACCAGCGGTAATATGCAAAAAGTAGTGGAAATGTTTTATGACTGTGATGGTGATGCTTTGCTCGTTAAGGTGGAACAGACTGGTGTTGCTTGCCATACTGGTAAATATTCCTGCTTCCATAATCCGTTATGGCATAACACTAATTTACCTGTTCCCGAGGCAGATGGTTTGCCTGGTGTGATTAATGACTTATATCGCCTTATTTTGTGGAAACGTTCACAGTCTGATAATGCAGAGATGAAATATCTATTTTGCGGAAGTCAGGATCGATTGCTGCAAAAAATGGGTGGCGAGATTACAGATACTATACTTGCTTCTAAAAATGCTGATAAGGATAAGGTGCTGCATGATATGGCAGATTTATGGTATCATTGCCTTGTACTTTTGGCTTATCATAATATTACACCAGAGGCTTTGCTGCGAGAGTTAGGCAGTAAAAGGCGATAAATAA
>CAZQQK010000074.1:0-8465 GCA_964595445.1 uncultured Phascolarctobacterium sp. | reverse complement strand
GTTTTTGTTAGTCAGATATACTCTGATTTTATTGCGGTTCAAAGTTTGCTTTAGGAGTTTTGTGTTTTAAATCTTTTATTATTATTTTAGAAGTAAATTTTTTATACCAGAGAAAGTTTCTGGACTGATAATGTGCTCAATACGGCAGGCATCTTTTTCTGCAATATCTTTATTTACACCAAGCACCTCATTTATAAAGCGTGTAAGTGTAACGTGACGGTCATATACGGAAGCAGCTTTTTTTTGACCTTCTTTAGTCAGCATAATACGTCCATCGGGTTCCATAATAATATAGTTATCTCGTTTTAGGATACTCATGGCACGACTGACGCTGGCCTTGGTAAAATTCATTTCTTCTGCAATATCTATGGAACGAACACTGCCATTGCGTTCAGTAAGCACTAAAATAGTTTCCAGGTAGTTTTCGCCAGATTCCAATAAAGACATTTTTATAACCTCCATATGTGTAAGAAACATATAATATGATAATTATTATTCTATCATATTAAACGCTTACAGTCACTAGGGTAAATGGTGTATAATAAAAAATAAAAACTATTAAATTTAATAGTAAGCTTAAGGTAACTGATAAAAATAGAAAAGGTGAAGTAATATGTTAGACTTTATTAAAGAATCTGTCAGTGTATGGGATATATTAAGGCGGAGCAAAAAACCGATAGTAATTTATGGTATGGGAAATGGTGCAGATAAAATTTTAGATTGGTGTGAAGCTAATGATGTTCATATAAGCGGAATTTTTGCCAGTGATGAATTTGTGCGCGGACAAGAATTTAGGGGATTTACAGTAGAAAAATATGATGATTTATGCTTGCGTCTTGGCAAAGAACTTTTAGTAGTAATAGCTTTTGCCAGTGAACGACCAGAAGTATTAGCCCGATTTGCTGAAATGGCAGAAGAACAGCAGGTAGTTGCACCTCATTTACCTTTATTTCATGAAGCAGAACTTGTGAGTTTTGAATGGATAGAAAAATATTCTACGGAATTACAACAGGTATATGATTTACTTGCAGATGAGCAATCAAGAAAAGTGTTTGCTGATATTTTAAATTATAAACTCAGCGGAAAAATAAACTATCTTTTTAACTGCACAACGCAAAGATTAGATGATTTACGTGAACTTGTTGCATTATCTGAAAATGAAAATTATTTAGATCTTGGTGCATATAATGGTGATACTATTAATGAATTTGGTAAATTAACTGCTTGGCAGTGGGAAAGAATAACAGCAGTTGAACCTGATAGGCGAAATTGCAGAAAACTGAGAAGTTTAGCACGAGAGCTTGAGTTAAAGGGATTAGCCGTTGATGTATATGAAATGGGAATATGGGATGAATGTGGAAAACTCTTGTTTAGCGATGATGGCGGAAGACAGTCTACATTTTTAGGTAATAAAAAATGCAGTGTTCCTGTAACAACTATTGATAATGCAGCAGCTGGGAAAAATATTTCTTTTATTAAGATGGATGTTGAAGGTGCTGAGATACAGGCTTTGAATGGTGGAAGACAGACTTTGAGTAGTTTAAAACCTAAATTGTTTATTGCTGCTTATCATTATGATGTTGATTTATTTAGAGTGCCATTACTTTTGCATAAGCTGGTACCTGAGTACAGAATATATTTACGAAAGCATCCATATGTTCCTGCTTGGGAATTAAATTATATATGTATATAATAACGGGACGCATAATGTCCATGCAGGACAAAAAATGTCAAATGTAATTTTGTGGTGGAATATCCACGGAATAAACGTAAAGATAACACAAAAAGTAAAAAAAATATTAAATTTTCGTAAAATGTAAGCAGGGAAAAGTACTTCCTTAGCGAATCTAACTAATATAGGTGTAGAATGGATATATTACACTGCAATTTTGAGTTCAACAATAGTTAAAAAGGAGTGTATGTAAATGAAAAAATCAAAATGGATGCTTGGCGCAGCTGCAATGTTGGCTATGTCTATAGCTTTAGCTGGTTGTGGTGGCGATGATAAAAAAGCTGACAGTAAAGCTGGCGGAATAAATGGAGAATTAATGGTTTATACCTCTATTTATCCTGATATTATAGATAATATGTGCAAACCAAATGTAGCTAAAGCGTTCCCAGATATGAAAGTTAACTGGTTCCAGGGCGGTACGGAAAAGGTTGTTACAAAGATTACTGGTGAAATTAAAGCTAAGAAAATTGCTGCTGATGTATTGATGGTTGCAGATCCGTCTTACTATCTGAAACTCAATGAGCAAAAATTGCTTTTGCCGTATAAATCCAAAGAAGATGCTAATATTATCAGTGATAAGGCAAGCGATGGTGCATGGTATGCAGTACGTGTGTGCAACATGATTATTGCTTATAACGGTGATAAACTGAAAGCTGAAGATGCTCCGAAAAACTGGACTGATTTAGCTGATCCGAAATGGAAAGGTAAAATTGCTATGCCTAACCCAATGCTTTCTGGTACAGCTTATGTAGCAGTAGGTGCCTTGGCAGATAAATATGGCTGGGAATATTTTGATAAACTGAAAGCTAACGGTTTGCGTGTAGAAGAAGGCAACTCTGCTATTCAGAATAAGTTGCTGACTGGTGAATATGCAGCTGCTATGATTCTTGAGGAAAATATCCTGAAATTGGCTAATACTAAAAAAGAGCCGCTGAAAGTTATTTATCCGACTGATGGTGTTATTAATATTCCGTCTCCGATTGCTATCTTTAACACCTCTAAGAATCCTGAAGGTGCTAAAGCTTTGGTTGACTGGTGGCTGTCTAAAGAAGGACAGGAAGCAGTTGTTAAAGGCTGGATGCATTCCGTTCGCGGTGACGTTGCTGCACCGACAGGTTCTGTAGAAACTAAGAAATTAGTTGAAGGCAGAATTAAGGTTGATTGGCAAAAATTAGCTGACAATAATGCTCAGATTAAAGAAGAATTCCGTAAGAGAGTTATGGATAAATAATGCTTTACTGAGCTTAAAGCAATAATATTGCAGAAACAGGGAGACCTTTTGGGCCGTCCCTGTTTTCTGCTCAATAATGACGGGTGAAAAATTGGGCAAAAAGCCTGTTTTAACAGCTGTTTTAATGTTTTGAGAAGGAGAAATAAGCAATTCATGTCAAGAATTAATAGTAAATTTATCGTTATTGCTATTTCCGTACTGCTGCTTTTGTACTTTGTGATTTTTCCAATGGGAATTTTACTGTATGACAGCATTGTACTGGATAGTGCTATTAACTTAGAAAATTATCGCAATGTATATAGCCAAGATGTCAACTGGCGTGCGTTGACAAATACAATAGAATTGTCTTTGGGCGTTATGATTGCCAGCGTTATTATTACTTTCCCGTTGGCGTGGCTGGTAGGACGTACTGATATGCCTGGTAAAAAGATGTATCGTACTATGCTCGTTTCCAGTTACATGATTCCGCCTTACGTTGGAGCTATTGCTTGGGTTCAGCTTCTTAATCCCAGCGTAGGCTATTTGAATGAAATCATAAAATTCATTTTTGGTTTGGAAACTGCACCTTTTGATATCTATACTATGGCGGGTCTTGGTTGGGTATTAACGTTGTTTTATTCACCGTTTGCGTTTATTACTATTTCCCGTGCTATGGAAAAAATGGATCCTACACTTGAGGAAGCTGCACGCGTAAGTGGTGCATCTCCTTTACGTACTGTATTTGATGTTACTCTGCCTTTGATGGCACCCAGTATTCTTGCTGGCGGTTTATTAGTATTTATTGCTGCCGGAAGCTGCTTTGGTATACCGGCAATTGTTGGTATGCCTGGCAATATTGAAGTTATGACCACGCGTATTGTTACTTATATTTATATGGGAGATACTGATGGAGTACGTGATGCTACTGCACTTGCTGCTTCATTAATGTTTTTAGCAAATTTCCTGCTGTTTGGTATGACCTGGATGGTAGGCAAAAAAGATTACACGACTATCAGCGGTAAGAGCACTCGTCCTAATATTGTCGAACTTGGCAAATGGAAATGGCCCTGTTTCTGTCTTGTAGGTGCCTATAGTATGATTTCTATTGTTATTCCTTTGGGTTCTATTGTTTTGACAAGTTTGATTATTACATTGTCTAAACCAATAGGTCTTGATAATTTGGGCTTTGATGCTTGGATTCCCGTTATTACCAGCTCACAGTACATGGAAAGTGTGTGGAATTCTGTAGTTTATGCTGTTATTGCTGCCTGCATCGGTACATTACTTTCAGTATTTGTTGCATATCTGGCTGTTAAAACTAAGATTAAAGGACGCAGTATACCTGATTTATTAGTTGTTATTGGCGGCAGTACTCCGTCAATTGTTATCGCTTTGGCTTTGATAATTACTTTTAGCGGTAACTTTGGTCTTAACCTGTATTCAACGATGTGGATTATGGTTGTTGCTTATCTTGTAAAATATATGACTATGTCTGTGCGCACGATAGCTGCCTCTTTGAGTCAAGTTCATATTTCTTTGGAAGAAGCTGCTCTCAATTCAGGTGCGAGCTGGCTGCGTTGCTGCAAAGATATCATCATGCCTCTTATTGCACCGTCTATTATTGCTGGTTGGTTCTTGATTTTTATGCCGTCGTTCTATGAACTTACAATGTCATTGCTCTTGTATGGCAGTGATACTAAGACTATCGGCGTATTGTTATATGAACTGCAGACCTATGCTGATACGCAGAATGCTTCTGTATTATCTGTAATCATTCTGCTGATTGTCCTTATCGGTAATCTGATTCTGAATAAGGTTTCTAAGGGCAATGTTGGCATTTAAGCTGTATGGCTGAATAGCTGACTGATTTTAAGTATATCGCATAACTAAAGGAGTGTAATAAATGGCTGAAGTAAGAATTGAGCATGTATTTAAACGTTTTGGAGCAGTAACTGCTGTAAATGATTTTGATTTAACTGTAAAAGATGGTGAATTTGTTTCTATTTTAGGTCCATCTGGCTGCGGCAAAACTACGACCTTGCGTATGATTGCCGGTTTTGAACGTGCAACTGAAGGTGAAATCTATATTGGTGACCACTGTGTAAGTTCTTCTATTAAGGGTTCTTTTGCCCCACCGGAGAAACGTGATATTGGTATGGTATTCCAGTCATATGCAGTTTGGCCGCATATGACTGTTGAAGAAAATGTAGGATATCCGTTAAAAATTCAAAAAGTGCCTAAAGCAGAGCGTGCTGAACGTGTTCAAAAGATGTTGGAACTGGTGCATTTAGGAGAATATGGTAAACGTTATCCGCATCAGCTTTCTGGCGGACAGCAGCAGCGTGTAGCTTTAGCACGTGCATTGGTCGCACAGCCTGGCTTGTTGCTTTTGGACGAACCGTTATCTAATTTGGATGCTAAACTGCGTGAGTCTATGCGTTTTGAAATTCTTTCTATCCAAAAGGAATTAGGAATTACCGTTGTTTATGTAACACATGATCAAGGTGAAGCTATGGCTATGAGTGACAGAGTTGTAGTAATGAGTTTAGGTGTTGTACAGCAAATTGGTGCACCACATGAAATCTATACTAAACCTGCCAACAAAATGGTTGCTGATTTCATTGGTCTTGTTAACTTTATTGATGCAGAAACTAAGGGAGATAGAGTCTTTATTAAAGGCAGTAATGTGTCTTTCCCAAATACAAGCAATATCAGCGGTGCTGCTACGATTGCAGTTCGTCCAGAAAATATAACTATGTCACTTAACGGCGGACAGATGGAAGGACAGTTACAGCATCGTTTCTATTTGGGAGATGCTGTTGATTACCGCGTACGTGTTCATGATCATGATGTACGTGTAATTGTTAAAGGTGCAGATTTGAATGCAATTCCGGACGGCGCTAAAGTTTATTTAGACTTTGATAAAGTTATGATTTTTGAGAGAAATTAAAATATAGCACTAAAATAAAATTATAATGTGATGCCTCTGAAGCAGTTGTAATAATTAATAAAAGCTGTTTCAGAGGTATTTTGTTGTAATTTTACAGCTTTATTGGTATATAAAAATGTAGCTAATACGTTATTAAGTAAAAATACATTTAATATTGTGTTATAATATTTCTAGAAAGGCGGTTTGGATATGCGGAAATCGTTTATTTATAAAATAATCTGTTTATTATGTTTGCTGGTTTTAGTAAGCGGTTGTGCAAAAAAAAATTCTGCCGCTGACAAAGAACTGGTGTTATGCAGTAGTATGGGGAAAAGACAGACGGAGCTTATTGCTGATGCCTATAATAAATCGACCGATGTAAAAGTAAAAATTAATTATTTGCCAAGCGGTACACAAAAGGAACGATTTGACTATCTGCGGCAGCACAAATTTGATGTTTGGTTGGGTGGAACTTCAGAAGAATATTATATGGCAGATGAACAAAATATTCTTCAACCGTATATTACAAAAGAAGCATATAAAGTTCCGGCAGAGCTGCGCAATCGTACAGGACAGTGGACGAGCTTATATCTTAATTATATTGCTTTTTTGAGTAATAAAAATAATCTTCGTGCATATGGTCTTTATGCACCGGAAACTTGGAGTGAGCTTTTAAATCCACAGTTAAAAGATGAAATTGTTTTAGCAGATTTCAATCTTGGCGGAGCAAGTTACGGTATGCTTACTTCTATATGGCAGCTTCGTGGTAAGGAAGAAGCGTTGCGTTTTGCTGCTAAAATGAATGCACAGCAACCAACATATACTAAAGGCTTTGGTGAGGCTGTAGATATGGTATATATTGGCAAGAAAACAGTTGCTGTTGTTCCGCTTGATTATGCACTGCTTATGGAAACACGTCATAGACATTTATTTGCCACGATAGTTAAGGATGCTAATAGAAATATGCTGACGGGTGCTGCCGTGATGCGTAGTGCTGTTAATACAGCAGAAGCTAGAAATTTTCTGGATTATCTTATGAGTGATGAGGGAATGGATGTGTTACCGATAAATGGTTATCATTATATGTGGCATGTAAAAAAATATCCTTATAATGACGGACGTAAAGAGCTCATTGGTAATGTTCAGGTGCCAGTTGATGATTTGGGCTGGACTTCAGAATATAAAAATGAGATTATTAATAAATGGTTGAAGGCAGACAGATAAGCGAAATAATAGATAATAAAGTTACAGTCTATAAAAATAAATGGAATATCTTAAAATACAAAAAAACACCTTTCGTTAGGCTTGTTATGCTCTAGCGAAAGGTGTTTTAATTTATGCAGCAGGTTAATACAGTTTATGTTTTACGTGATCTAATGCTTGGTCAAAAAGACTGAGGACATGTTCATCATCTAAAGAATAGATAACTTCTTTACCATCTTTAGTGAATTTTACAAGATTAGTAGCACGCAGCAAGCGTAATTGATGGGAAATAGCGGAATGTGTCATTCCTAAAGCATCTGCGATACAGGTTACACACATTTCTTCGTGTGCTAAAAGTGAAAGTATGCGAATGCGCGTAGGGTCACTGAGAACTTTGAAAATATCAGCCATTGGCTGAATGTATTTTTCATCTTCATGACCAGGAAGAGGAAGATTATGATTATGTAAATGTGTCATTTTTTCACCTGCTTTATTTTTTGTTATTTATGCGTAGACCTTTATTAAAAAAATATGCAAGAACAGCATAATAAAAGAAACCGCCCATAGGAGTTTTACTGATAAACCATGTAGGAAACAGAAAAAAGGCTGTAATAAGGAAAAGTAACTGCGGCAGACAACTAAACAAACATGAAATACTTTCTTTAGAATAAATGCTTTTTATATGCTGAACAGAGAATACACTGTAACGGGATGCAAAAACACCAAAGCATATACCACTGAAAGCATAAAGTATAGAGTTTATAATATCTGAGAAATTCAATTTATTTACCTGCCTTACTGCTGGTGAACTGATGTAATAAACTGCTTTTTAAAAGTAGACCTGCAATGATACTGCCCCCGATTGTACTTATTAAAAATGGAGGGACAAAAAACCATGCAGCTGCTTTACTGCCTAAAAGAAGAGTTGCTATAAGCCAAGCAACAAAGGCACCGATAATACCTGTACCAAAAATTTCTCCTGCCATAGCAGCGGGAACAGCTTTGCAATAGGTATAAGCAATACCTGCCAATAGAGCACCAATCATACTTCCAGGAAAAGCCATTATAGAACCAGTACCTAACATATTTCGCAGACAAGCAATTATGAATCCGATTGCAACAGCATAATCCGTCCCCAAGAGGACTGCACTCATAACATTTATAGTATGCTGTACAGGGAAACATTTGGAAATACCAGCAGGTATATAAATTAAATGTGCACTTAATGTACCTATAGCTATAAGTAGTGCTGCAGATGTCAGTTTTCGAGTTTGCATATTGTTATACCTCATATCAGTAATTTAAAGATTGTGTAAGCTAACTCAATAATTATTATACCATTGAATTTAGCTTTTTGAAAATAGTTTTAGAGGTATTGGAGGAGTTTTTGT
>CAZQQK010000073.1:0-8638 GCA_964595445.1 uncultured Phascolarctobacterium sp. | reverse complement strand
TAATTAAGATTCTAAAAAACATACAGATATAGTTGGAGTTGCAGCTGCATTGTTGTCGAAAAAAACGTTTAAACTGTCTCTAAAATGTGATACAATATAAAATACATGTCAAAATTGTGAAAAACGTGAAAATTTATTGTGTGGGTGATAAGATGGAAATGTTTTTATTTGCTGTAGCCTGCTGCGGAATTGGTGTACTTACATTATTATTTCCTCATAACTTGCAGCGTACAGCACATTGGTTTGCAAATATAGCTGCACTTATAGGCAGTGGAGTTGCTGCTTATGCAGCTGGTATTCAGCTTTCGAACGGGAGTGTTCCGACCTTGCTTTGCTGGGGATCTTATTCTTTAACCTGTGATGCTTGGAGTGCTTTTTTTCTACTGTTGACGGGTATTGCTGGTGTTGTTACAAGTTTGTATGCTTTAGGTTATGCTAAAGGTTATGAAGGCAACCGGTTAAGATTATTAGGTGCTATGTGGTGTCTGTTCATTATGTCTATGCAGTTGGTTTTACTGGCAGGTGATGCTTTTAGTTTCTTATTATTTTGGGAAATTATGGCTGCTGCCTCATTTATGTTAGTCAACCATGAAGCTGAAAAGCGCAGTACTTGGACAGCTGCTTATCAGTATCTTGTTATGACTAGCTTAGGAACGGCAGCTATTATGATAGCATTTTTATTGACTGGTTCAGTAAGTGATAATTTCAGTTTTGCTGCTATGGCAGAAAATAAACTGCAAGGAGTATGGCTGCACGTTGTTTTTGGCTGTGCTTTTATTGGCTTTGCTCTTAAAGCAGGTCTTGTTCCTCTGCATGTATGGCTGCCAAAGGCACATCCAGCGGCTCCAAGTCATGTATCTGCACTTATGAGCGGTGTTATGCTGAAAATTGCCTTGTATGGTCTAGGACGTTTTGTGTTTGATTTTCTGCCGCAATGGAATTATTGGTGGTGTATACTGGTAATGCTTGCCGGTATTATTTCTGCTTTTTTAGGTGTTTTATATGCCCAGATGGAAACTGATGTTAAACGTATTCTTGCTTATTCATCTGTTGAGAATATGGGAGTGATTTTTGCTGCTTTTGGCTGCGGTATGTTGTTAAAGATTACTGTTGGCGGAGATTTATATATGATTGGCTTCGTTGCTGCTTTGATGCATGCCTTTAATCATAGTGTTATGAAAGTACTTATGTTTATGAATGCTGGAAGTATTATGCATGGTACTGGCAGTAAAAATTTAGAAATGTTTGGCGGTTTGGCTAATAAAATGCCTTATACGGCTTGTTTTGCATTTATTGGGTCATTGGCACTGTCAGCTGTTCCGCTGACAAATGGCTTTACAGGTGAGTGGTTGGTTCTGCAAAGTTTTATCACTTTAGCACAGAATGCTCCAGGTCAGGATATAAGAATTTGGAGTGCTTTGTCTTTTATTCTTTTGGGATTTACTGGTGCATTAGCATTAGGTTGTTTTGTTCGTTTGTTTGGTGTAACTTTCTTAGGGCGGGCAAGAAGCAAATTAGTTGAAAATGCACATGAATCAGATAGACTTATGCTTACTGCAATGAGCTTAGCAAGTGCTATGGTTTTTATTTTTGGTGTTTATCCTGTACCGGTATTGCAGGCTGTAAGCAGAGCTCTTCGTTTGTCAGAAAATTATGCTGGTAATATGTTGGGATTGGTTTGGATTGGAGGAGGTATGGGTGTAAAGTATACACCGTTACTTCTTTTAGTTTTGCTTGCAGTTTTGAGCTTTATTATTTATTTTGCAGTTCACAACAGCTTTGTGTGTAAAAATGTAACTTGGAATTGCGGTACTTATCCTACAGAAAGGCAGCAATATTCAGCGACTGGTTTCAGCAAGCCTATGCGCAGAGCTTTTGATTATCTTTTAAAACCTAAGCGACAAGTAACTTATATGCGTAAAGAACATACTTATTTTGGTCGTCAGCTGTCTTATAAATTAGAAATTCCCGATATGATTACAGAGAAGCTTTATCTGCCTTTTCAGAAACATTTTGTCAGCATATCAGCCTTTTTAAGACGTTTACAGCAGGGAAGTGTACGCTTATATGTTTCTTATGTTATGGCGGCAATGATGTTGGTTTTAGTCTGGGGGGCTGTTTATAAATGATAGAGATTCAGAACGATTTAATGCAGTTGGCTTTAAGTTTGGTACAAGCTGCAATACTGCTTATCTGTGCACCCTTGGTAACAGGAATAGTAAAAAAGGTTAAGGCGTTTATGCAGAATCGTATTGGCAGCAGTGTCTGGCAGGAATATTATGATATATACAAATGGTGGAACAAACCGACAATATTAACTCCTTATACAGGTATTATTTTTCGTGTAGCTCCTTGTGTATATTTTGTTACTGCCGTAGCTGCAGCGTGTATGCTGCCTGGATTTTTGACCGGACAGGCAGTATTTGGTGATGTATTTGTATTTGTTTATTTATTGGCTTTAGGAAGATTTTTTATGGCAGTGAGTTCTATGGATGCAGCAACAGCATTTGGTGGTATGGGCGGCAGTCGTGAGATATATGTAGCAGCTTTTGTAGAACCTGTTGTAATGTTGTCAGTCTTATCTAACGTGCTGCATACAGGTAGTACTTCTCTTGCAGGTATGAGTCTGCGTGCAGGCGAGTTAAACCTTACTGTGGCTGGTGTACTTACCTGTATTGCTTTTTTTCTTCTGCTTTTAGCAGAAAACAGTCGTATTCCGGTAGATAATCCTGATACACACTTGGAACTTACTATGATTCATGAGTGTATGACTTTGGAATATTCTGGTAGATTGCTGGCTCTCATTCATTGGGCAAGTCAATTAAAACTTTTAATATTTTTAGTACTCTTTGCAATGCTTTATCTGCCTTTGGATATACCAGTTATATTTAAAGTTCTATTGGGAGCTTTAGCTGTAGGCGTTACGGAAACATTGAATAATAAAATGCGTTTATTTAAGGTGCGTGTTTACTTAGCAGCATCAGGTTTGATGCTTATTTTAGCAGTAGTTGCCCAGTAAGGAGGAATGACGATGGAATATTTAGTAGTAAGTCTGATGTTTATCGTTTTCCTACAGACGAGATTTATGGAACTTCGCCGAGCTACGCTTTGCCTGTCAGTGCAGTCTGCATTGATTGCAGCGGCTTGTCTGGTATTTGGTTTAAGTCATGGAAACGGATTGCATGCTTGGATGCCTGGTGTATTAACTATAGCAGTAAAAGTATTGTTTATACCTTACGCAATTTTAAGAGTTGTACGTCAGCTGCGTGATGAAAGAGAGATAGTAAGCGATATAAATGTCAATTATTCTACAGCTTTTGCAGCCTGCAGTTTGGCTTTGGGTTATATGGTAATAGATAGTTTGATGCCGCATATTGCTGGCAGAGATATTTTAGCAACATCTTTGTTTATGATTATGACAGGGTTGGCGTTGATTGTTATGCGAAGCAGAGCAATTATGCAGATGATAGGATTAATTACCTTGGAAAACGGTATTTATCTTTTAGGTTTAATTATGACAGAAGGTTTGCCGCTTATTATTGAGCTTGGTATTTTTCTTGATGTTTTAATTGCTGTGGTTATACTTGTAATTTTAACTACACGTTTACGTCTTTCTTTTAAAACAACTGATACAAATGTATTAGATAAGCTGAAAGGATAGGGAGATAAAATGCTGGAATATATTTTAATACTTTTATGCTTGCCTCCCTTGTGTGCTGTTTTGGCAGTAGCTGCTGGATTTAATAATAATATTTTGCATTGGCTGCACCGATTTACAGCTTCAGCTGTTGGTTTGTGTGTTGGACTTTTGGCATATAGTTTTAATCCTGCTGAACCATATGTAGATCAATATTTTTATTTAGATGCACTTAATATGTGGGTGTTGATTATTATAACTACTTTATATTTAGCGGCAACCTGGACCGCTCGTTCTTATCTTACACGCGAGGAACGCTGTGGTGTATTAAAAGGAGAACAGCTGCAAACTGGCAGATATTTTGCACTTATGCAGCTGTTTTGCTGGACAATGTTTATTGTTTTATTGGTTAAAAACCTTGGCTTAATGTGGGTTGCTATTGAAGCTACAACCTTGATTAGTGCACTTTTGATTTCTTTTAAATTTACCAGAGCTGCTTTGGAAGCAACTTGGAAATATATTATGGTTTGTACTGTCGGAATTTGTTTGGCACTTTTAGGAACTTTAATATTATATTATGCACAGTTGGAGGCTATAGGCGGTGAGAATGCATTAAGTTGGCTGTATCTTTATCAGCATGCTGATGTTTTGGATCCAGCTATGACTAAACTAGCATTGTTTTTTATAGTTATAGGTTATGGTACAAAAGCAGGCATGGCTCCTATGCATACATGGCTGCCTGATGCTTACGCAGAAGCTCCTTCATTAACAAGCGGTATGCTGAGTGGAGCACTTTGCAGTTGCGCAGTTTATGTACTTTTGCGAAATCTAGTGATTTTGCTGCCTACAGCTGGAAGTGCAATGATGAGCAGTATGCTGTTATTTTTTGCTGTGCTTACAGTAGCTGTTGCTGTACCATTTGTGGTAGTACAGAGAGATGTTAAGCGTTTGCTGGCATATTCTTCTATGGAAAATATTGGAATTATGGTTGCTGGTATTGGTGTTTTTTCTGCCTTTTCTCTTAAGGCGGTTATGCTGCATATGTATAGTCATGCAATGATTAAATTTGTATTGTTTTACATTGCAGGTACAATTATTCAGGAGTATCAGACACGCAATATGATGCGTATACATGGTATGATTAAAGACGTACCACATACAGCAGCTTTTTGGCTTTTAGGAATGTTAGGTATACTGGGATTGCCGCCTATGGGTTTATTTTTCAGTAAGTTTTATATTATGGCAGCGCTTTTTAAAGAAAATCACTGGATAGCAGGAAGTTTATTGATACTCCTGCTTGCAGGAGTGCTTGTTGGTATTTTATATCATGGCATGCGTATGCTTTGTGATAACGCAAAACGTCAGCCGTTAGGAGATTTATTGGGTGCTGTTGATATACCGGTTTTGGCAGTATTGTTGTTTCTAACCTGTGCTGTTGGAGCAGGTTTTGAAAATATCTCGTGGGTTAATAATCTTTTAAATCATGCTGTACGTATTATAGGAGGCTGAGATAATGATGCTCGTAAAACCGGAAAATTTACGTGGCGCTGCTAATATATGCAGTGATGGCGGCAGATATCCTCTGACAGCAATGTTTGGTGCAGATGAAACTTTGCATGGCAGAGGTTTGGCAATATATTGTTTATTTTATAATGCTTCTAAACGTGATATTGATATACTGAAGGCAGAATTTCCTGTTGATGGGTCTCTAAAGTATCAGTCGCTGACCACGCTTTTACCAGCAGCTGTTTGGTATGAACGTGAACTTCATGATATGTTTGGCTTTATACCAGAGGGGCATCCTGATATGCGTCCTTTGGTATTACATGAAAGTTTTCCAGAGAATTTTCATCCGCTCTTGAAGAAATATCCTAAAGATTATGATGCACGTGGATACAGAGATTATGATATGCTTACATCACAAGGTGAAGGTATTTTTGAAGTTCCGGTAGGACCTATTCATGCCGGCATTATTGAGCCTGGACATTTTAGATTTAGTCAAGCTGGTGAAGCGATGCTCCAACTGGATGCAAAATTATTTTTTACACATCGGGGTATAGAAAAGAGTGTTGAAGGTTTAACTCCTATGGAAGCTATGCCTATTATTGAGCGTATATGCGGTGCATGCACTGTAGCAAATACTTTGAGTTTTTGTCAGGCTGTAGAAAAATGTTCTAAAGAACAGATACCGTATCGTGCGTGGCTGATTCGTACATTAGCAGCAGAGATGGAGCGCCTATATAATCACGTTGGTGATACAGGAAATATTTGTGCAGGTGTTGGATTTTCACCTGTCATTAGCATGGGGGCACGTCTTAAGGAATATCTTATGCAGCTTAATGAGCTGATTGCTGGAAATCGCTTTCTGCGTGGTTTAATTATTCCAGGTGGTGTAGCTTATGATGTAACTGACAGTATGTTGGAAGAAGTTGAAGACGTATTGGATGAAGTAAAACAAGTTTATGCTGATATGGAACATATTATGTGGGAACAAGCAAATTTTGTTAATCGTATACGTACTACAGGAAAGGTTCGTTCGGAAACAGCATTTGATTTGGCGATGGTTGGCGTAGGCGCACGTGCCAGCGGAATGATACGTGATAGTCGTAAGGATATAGGATATGGTATTTACGATGAACTTGATTTTGAAGTAGTTACAGAAGAAACTGGTGATGTTGAGGCACGTATTAAAGTACGTATAGGTGAAGTTGCTCAAAGTTTTAGAATCATTAAGCAGTTGATTGCTAAACTGCGTCGTAATGCAGAAACACAGTTGTTTGTAGACTTAGGAGAACTGAAACAGGAGGAAGGGCAGTTTACTTGGGGAATAAGTGAATCAGCACGTGGTGACAATATGCATTGTCTTTTGTTGGATGAAAAAGGCTGTATTGATAGATTATTTATACGTTCTGCTTCTTATCCTAATTGGCCTGCTTTAACAGTTGCTGTGCAAGGTGATATTATTCCTGATTTTCCGTTGATTAATAAAAGCTTTGAATTGTGTTATGCCTGCATAGATCGCTGAGGAGGTAGCAGAATGTTAAAAATGCTTGAAGCAATATTGCATGGAAAAATTGCTACAGAAAATATAGAAACAAGCGGACATAAAAGGATGCGCGGACAGCTGCAGTTTGATAACCAAGATATAGATTATAGTACTTGCACGGCTTCCTGCCCAGTAGGGGCAATAAATGTAGAACAGGGGCACTTACAGGTAGACTACTTAAAATGCATTTTTTGCGGTCGCTGTGTAGACAGCTGTTCCAATAAGGGTCTTGCACATACCAATCGTGATGTACTGCCGCAGTTGCTGACAGAAAGTGCTGTACAGATAAGTGATGCTATTAATGCTAAATTAGGTCGCTCGTTGCATGTACGCCATTTGGATGCTGGAAGCTGTAATGCTTGTGATTTTGAAATGGGAGCATTGAGTAATCCTGTATATGATTTGCATCGTTTTGGAATTTCTTTTGTTGCTTCTCCTCGTCATGCAGATATGCTTATGGTAACGGGTGTAGTAACTCGTAATTTGGAACAGGCGTTGCGTATGACATATGAAGCTATGCCTGAGCCTAAATTGGTAATGGCGTGTGGTGCCTGTGCCAGTGGCGGTGCTACTTATGGCAGCAGCTATGCAATTGTAGGAAAAGCTTCGGATATAATTCCAGTGGATATAGCTGTTCCAGGTTGTCCGCCGCGTCCGAGTGCTATGCTTGTGGCTTTGTGTGCAGCTGCTGATATGCTGAAAGAAAAAATGTAGATTGTTATTTACTGAAGCTTGTTGATTTGCTTGACTTAGAGCTTACTCTAAATGTTAAAATAATATTAGGAATAAGTATTGGAGGTCATACAAATGAGAATTAATGAGGTTAGTAAGCAATATGATATAAGTGCTGACACCTTGAGATATTATGAACGTATAGGATTAATTCCTCGTGTCAATCGTAGTGAAAGTGGTATTCGTGATTATAATGAAACGGACTGCGGTTGGGTTGCGTTTATTAAATGTATGCGAGGTGCAGGAATATCAGTAGAAAGTCTTATTGAATATGTTGAACTTTTTCAGCAGGGTGATAAAACTAGAGATGCACGTAAAGAAATTTTGGTTGAGGAAAGAGCAAAGCTTTTAGAGCGTATAAAGCAAATGCAGGAGACTCTTGAGAAATTGAACTATAAGATTGATAATTATTATAGATGTATAGAGTACGAAGAAAAACTTAAATAAAAATTTTCTAAAGATTACAAGATAATATTACAGCATAGAATAATTTCTGTAATTCGAAATAAAGGAAAAAGACGGTAATTAAATTTTTTATTAATTACCGTCTTTTGTGCATTTTAGAAGAGTAAAAAATATATTATTTTTTACTGCTTAAGGAAGCAAGATAAGTATTTAATGCCTGAAATAGATATTCTATTTCATCGCCCTGGGCAAAATTTCCGAGAGTTCGTACTTGCCTTTGTGTTAAAAAGAAAAACATAATAATTCCTTCTAAGGTAAAAGCAACATGAGTAGATTTTATGTTGGCAGTGATTTCACCGCAGGCTAAAGCTTCATCTACCAATTCTGCCATAAATTGATGGATTCGATAGAGCTTGTTGCGTACATAGTTTTCAAACATTGGCTGCGGCGACAGTAGTTCACGATAAATGAGGTGAATATTATAGGGATGAGTACGCTGCATTTCTGCAATAGAGTCAACATAAGTTCGCAGCTTATTCAAAGGCGATTCTTTACGCTGACGTATTTTATCCTGTAACTTGAGAAATTTTTCTGCTTCGGTGTATAAAACTTCTTGATAAAGATTTTTTTTACCGCCGAAATAATAGGAAATTAAAGCACTGTTGACACCGCTGGCAACAGCTATTTTTTTTATAGATACAGCAGTAAAGTTTTCCTGGGCAAAAAGTATTGTAGCTGCTGCTAAAATTTTATCGGCACTTGTAGGTGCTTGGTCTTGTTCTGTCATAAAATGATTACCTCTGATTATTATTTATAAT
>CAZQQK010000072.1:0-8771 GCA_964595445.1 uncultured Phascolarctobacterium sp. | reverse complement strand
ATACATATATAATACTTTCCCACAATTTACGAATATTCTATTTTGTGGTATGATTTTCTTAGTGCTGTTATTTACTGCTAACCGAGTATTTTGTAAGGAGTGATAGATTATGACAAGTGCAAAGGAATTGCGTAAGAAATTAACTTGGGAGTTTCCTCATATTGGTAAGGAGGCACCTAAGGAAAGGGAAGCTGCATATGCTTACTGTGAGGGGTATAAGGACTTTTTAAACAATGCTAAAACGGAGCGTGAATTTACTGCTAAGGCTGTAGAAGTATTGCGGGAAGCTGGTTATGTAGCTTTTGAGGAGGGCAGACAGTATAAACCAGGTGATAAGGTTTATTATATTAATCGTGGTAAGTCATTGCTGATGTCTACTTTCGGAACTGCATCACTTGAACGGGGTGTACGTTTGAATGCTGCACATATTGATTCACCGCGTTTGGATTTAAAGCCTAATCCGCTTTATGAAAATCATGAGATGGCTTATTTTAAAACGCATTATTACGGTGGTATTCGTAAATATCAATGGGTTACTGTTCCGTTGGCGATGCATGGTGTAATTATCAAAAAGAATGGTGAAACAGTAAATGTATGCGTGGGTGAGGCAGAAGGAGATCCAGTTTTTTGTGTAACTGATTTGCTGCCGCATCTTGGTGCTAAACAGAATGAACGTAAATTAAGTGAGGGAATTAAGGGTGAGGAGCTGAATATTGTTATTGGCAGTCTGCCTTTTGTTGACTCAGCAGAAGAGGATGCCATAAAAGAGGCAGTAAAACTTAATGCATTGGCATTGCTTAATGAACGTTACGGTGTAACAGAGCAGGATTTTATGCGTGCAGAGATTGAGTTTGTACCGGCTACTAAGGCTATGGATATAGGTTTTGACCGCAGTCTTATTGGTGCTTATGGGCAGGATGATAAAGTTTGTGCTTATACTGCCTTGACTGCTGAGATTTCTGTTAAAAATCCTTATTATACAACAGTAACTGTGTTGGCAGATAAAGAAGAAATAGGCTCTTATGGCAATACTGGTTTAAGTTCTGATTTTGTTTTGCATTATTTAGAAGATTTGGCAGCATGCCAAGGTGTATCTGTTCGTAAAGTGCTGCGTAATAGTATTGCTTTATCTTCAGATGTTAATGGTGCCTATGATCCTTCCTTTGCTTCTGTATATGAGGAGCGGAATAGTTGTTTTATTAATAAAGGCCCCTGCCTTACTAAATATACTGGTGCTCGCGGTAAATCTGGATCTAATGATGCCAGTGCAGAGACAATGGCTAAAATTATCAGCATTATGGATGAAGCTGGTGTTTATTGGCAGATTGGCGAATTGGGAGCAGTAGATGAAGGCGGCGGCGGTACTGTTGCGCTTTATGTAGCTTCTATGGATATGGATGTTGTTGACTTAGGTGTACCTATTTTATGTATGCATTCTCCATTTGAATTAAGCTCTAAACTAGATGTGTATTATACACATAAAGCTTTTGCAGCTTTTCTTGGAAGTGATAACTAATGTTGATAGAAGCAGTAAAAAGTCTGCTTGAAAGAAAAGATTTGCGTGATGTTCTGTTGCTTGTAAGTGAAAGTGAGCTGACAGAGCTGAAAGAAGCAGGATTATCTGTAAATGATACTGATACATCTCTTTCAATGCAGCATCTAAGATTTGCTGAACTTTCTGCTGCAAGAACTCATAATAAACTTAATGGGATGCAGTTATTGGCGGTTATACCACAGACGGCTGTTGTTTTGCCGCAGGAAAGTGCTTTAATCTATGCTATGTTGGTACGATGCCGTAAGGTTATCAGCTGCCGTGATAAGTTGGATAATATGATGAAAGATGTTTATCATCAAGAGTGGACTGCGACAAAAGCGGAGTATGAAACTAAAGTGCTGGATTTATACAAAGCAACTTGGAGAGATGAGTTTATATATCCTTATAATATTGTAGATAATATTAAGGAATATAATAAAAATGAAAGTTACATTTTAAAACAATTGTACTGGCATTTAGCGGAGCGAACACCTGGGAGTGTTAATACAGGTGATATGCTGATGCTGCAGCAGCTGCGACTAATGTTCAGTGATTTGAGCGTAAGCCTTATGCGTCCTCAGACAGTTGTTGCAGGTAATATTGCAGGTGATAAACAGTTGGAGATTTTGGCACAGAGTTATCGTAATGATAATGCTGTACAATTTATAGAAATATAGTTGATAAAAAACTGTCTGAGAAGCTGGCTCAGGCAGTTTTTCTTTATTAGTTTTTTCTTGCATAAAAAAGCGGCATATAGTATGCTATAAGATGTAGAAAAGGGAGGGATTGCAAGATGGCTGATGTTGCAGAAAGTCTGGCTGGAAATAAGATGCTGATGCTGAAACAGGATATTGCATTTTTGCGTAAGCGTTTAGCTGAATGTAATGACGAAGAAGCGAAGAAAACAATTCGCCGTGAGCTGATGGAAAAAGAAACTTATTATAATATTCTTGCAGACCGCCAGCGGATAAATTTCTAAGCCGGAATTACCGGCTTTTTCTTTGTTATAAGTATTGAAAACAGACTGGTAATAATGATAAAATAGTTCTTATGAAAAATTTGTTCTAACTTCGCACATGCAGGAGGATTATTTTGGAGAAACTAATTGTAAAAGGCGGCAATCGCCTTGTTGGTACAGTAAAAACAAGCGGTGCGAAAAACGCTGTGTTGCCTATTATTGCAGCTTCTATTTTGGGAAAAACACCTAGTCATTTGGATGAGGTGCCCATGTTGGAGGATGTGCATACTATAAGTGAAGTTTTGAAATGCTTGGGGCTGACAGTTACCAGTCCCAAAGCTAATGTTTTGGATATTGACAGTACTGAAATTACCTCTTATGAAGCACCATATGAGTTGGTTCGTACTATGCGTGCCTCTTTTTTGGTAATGGGCCCTCTGCTGGCGCGTATTGGTAAAGCACGAATTTCTATGCCTGGCGGTTGTGCTATTGGTGCACGTCCTATAGATATTCATTTAAAAGCATTTGAAGCATTGGGTGTTAAAATTGAACAGGGACATGGATATATTGAGGCAAGTGTACCTGATGGGTTGAAGGGTACTAGAATTTATTTTGATTTTCCCAGTGTAGGTGCAACTGAAAATATTATAATGGCAGCTTCTCTTGCTGAGGGTACTACTATTTTGGAAAATGCTGCTGAAGAACCTGAAATTGTCGATTTGGCAAATTATCTGAATAAGATGGGTGCTAAAATACGCGGTGCAGGAACTGATACTATTCGCATTGAGGGTGTAAAAGAACTTCATGGTGCTGATTATACGATTATTCCTGATCGTATTGAGGCTGGTACATATATGATTGCTGCTGCTATGACAGGCGGTGATGTAGTTGTAGAAAATGTATTGCCTGAGCATCAAAAACCATTAATTGCTAAATTACGTGAAGCAGGTGCAGTTGTAGAAGAAGATATTGATAAGGTGCGAGTTATTGGGCAAAATCATTTAAAGGCGGTATCGATAAAAACACTGCCTTATCCGGGATTCCCTACTGATATGCAGGCACAGATGATGGCTATGATGATTATTGCAGCAGGACGCAGTAAAGTTACAGAAACTGTTTTTGAAAATCGTTTCATGCACGTGGTTGAACTTAATCGTATGGGAGCACAGATTTCTACAGAAGGACGAAGTGCTGTTATTGATGGACCCTGTAAACTTACAGGCTGCGATGTACGAGCTACTGATTTGCGTGCTGGTGCGGCAATGATTCTTGCAGGGTTGGTTGCCGAGGGAACTACCTGCATTGGAGATCTTTATCATATTGATCGTGGGTATGAAAATATTGTCAGCAAACTGAAATCCTTGGGAGCAGATATTGCTCGTGTGAATATAGATTAAAAACATTGTGGTTTTGCTTAAGCAGACAGTTTGCTTTCAGCGACTGTTGCTGAAATGAAAAAGGAGATAAGAATGTTTAAAAGTATGGATATAGGTATAGATTTAGGTACTGCCAATATCCTTGTTTTTGTCAAGGGTAAGGGTGTTGTCCTAAAAGAGCCTTCTGTAGTTGCTATTGATAAGGTACGTAATAAAGTATTGGCAGTAGGTGATAATGCCAGAGAAATGCTTGGTCGTGCTCCGGGAAGCATCGTTGCCATTCGCCCATTAAAAGAAGGTGTCATTGCCAATTATACAGTTACGCAAAAACTTTTAGCATATGTAATAGAAAAAGTTGCTGGGAAAAGTTTGTTTTTTAAACCTCGTGTTATGACTTGTGTACCTATTGGAATTACATCTGTGGAGAAACGTGCTGTTATGGAAGCTACTACTCAGGGAGGCGCTTCTAAGACTTATCTGATTGAAGAACCATTGGCTGCTGCATTAGGTGCAGGAATTGATATTTCAGTACCTCGCGGAAATATGGTTGTTGATATTGGCGGTGGAACAACAGATATTGCTGTACTGAGCCTTGGTGGTATTGTTGTAGATTCTTCTATTCGCATTGGCGGAGATCATTTTGATGAAGCAATTGTACGTCATGTAAAAAAAGTACATAATGTGCTTATTGGTGAGCGTACAGCTGAGGAAATTAAAGTTAAAGTTGCTACTGTAGTTAAAGATGGGCGTAATGAATCTATAACTGTACGCGGACGCGATATGGTTACTGGTCTGCCAACTACTTTCTGTGTATCAAGTGATGACTGCCGTACAGCTTTGGAAGATTCGGTAGCTTCACTTATTGCTACTGTACGTGGTGTTTTAGAAAAATGTCCTCCGGAATTAGCTGCTGATATTGTAGATAATGGCATTTATTTAACGGGCGGCGGTGCATTGCTTGATGGGTTAGCTGAAGTTATGCAGCATGAAACTGGTATTACAACTCATATTGCTGACAATCCTCTTGAATGTGTTGCTTTGGGAACGGGTAAAGCCTTGGAAAACTTGGATAAACTTCATCCGGGAACTATTTATACTGCATCTAATTTGTCTGAATAAGGTCTTTGTGGAGCTGTTCACTTTTGGTGTGCAGCTCTTTTTTTACGTAGAATGTTTAGATAAAAATTAACGAATGTTTTATGATTGATGAGGTGCTGAATTTGAATATTAGATATTTTTGCTGTTGTATAGCTTTATTGCTGATGTTTTTTACTATAAATGTGCAAGCAGCAGCGATTACAGATATACGAAGCAGCATTAGCCCTGCCAGAGTAAGACTTGTGTTAGACAGCTCGGAACCTATTAATTTTGAGCAAAGTAAAAATGGAATGCAGTTGACGGTATTGCTGCCTGAAAGCAGTACAGAAAAGAAAGAGCTGGAGTTTAAAGATGCTTATGTAAAACGTATGCGGATGATGCCTGTTGGTACACAGGCATCTAGGTTGGTTGTGGACTTAAACCGCGACTGTCAGTATAAAGTATATCAATTAAAAGCACCAAATCGATTGGTAATTGATATATATCGAATAAATATTATTAAGCAGATACATCAGTTAGCAAAGGGGGTTAATTATACCTTTATGCAGGATGAGATGAATGGCAGACAGGTACAGGCATATGTAGTGACTGTTACGCCTGAAAGCTATTTTGAGCTTCGTCCATTTTCTGCGGCAGGTGCTTATAATGGACGTGGGTTGCTGTCGCAGCAGGCAACTCAGAGAGGGATGTTAGCAGCTGTAAATGCTTCTTATTTTGACAGCGATGGATGGGTTATTGGTAATGTAAAAGATAATGGCAGCTATATGGCTGTAGACGGACAGCCTCGCAGCGGTTATGTGGCGCTAGGAGCTTTGAGGCAGATAATACCAGATATTGCTTATCAAGGTTCAGTATTACTGCCTAATGGTAGAAAACTGAAGATTACTGGAATGAATCGCAGTCGTATTAGCAATGATTTAATTTTGTTTAATTCTTGCTATGCTCCTACAACAAAAACTAATATCTATGGACGTGAGGTCAAGCTTAAAAATGGAAAGGTTATAGCTGTAAGTACTGCTGGAAATATGCCTATTGAAACGGATACAGTAGTACTTTCCGGACATGGAACAAATGCAGAAGCCTTAACAGATTTAAAGATTGGTGATTATGTAATATTAGAGCAAAGCTTGGGAAGTGATATTGCTGATAAAGCAGATGTAGTTGTCAGCGGTGGGCCTTTGCTGCTTGCTCATGGACGTGTTAATGTACGTACAGAGGCAGAGAATATTGCACTAGATATAAGCAGAGGCAGAGCGCCGCGTACAGCTTTAGGAATAAAGAAAGATGGTACAGTTTTGTTGGTGGTTGTTGATGGGAGAAACAGTTTCAGCAGTGGTATGACTCTGACAGAGCTTGCTCAATATATGCTGCGTCTTGGTGCTGACAGCGCAGTGAATTTTGACGGAGGCGGCAGCAGTGAGATGGTTATTAATGGAAAACTGGTGAATGTGCCATCTGATGGACGAGAAAGACGTGTGAGTGTAGGTCTTGGATTGCTACAAAAAAGTGAAATGCTTGTCAAATAGAAATTCAAGCGGTATAATTTAAAGAGATATCAATTCTTAAATCAGAGTGCTGGAGGTGAGCTGCATGGTAAAACAGCTGAAAGTAATTTTAGCAGGGGTCGTCTTGGGCGTGTTTGCAATGGCTGCCATTGGCTGTGCTGCTGTAACTGATCAGCGTGCCGTTGTCAGTGGAGTAGTTGTTGCCGAAGGTTTGGTACAGGAAGGGGCAAAGGTACGTCAAGGTGACATTCTGATAAAGGTAAAGTCTTTAGCTGGCGGCAGTATTGCTGCTGCAAGAGCTACAACAGCAGGAAGTGTGTCTCAGGTTTTGGTAAAACCAGGAGATAAAATTACTGCACAGCAGGTTGTAGTTAAGGTGAGTGAATAAGAAGCAGAAAACCGGCGTGCTCCCAGCTCGCCGGTTTTGTAGTATTTGTATAGGAGCAGAAATGAGAATTTTTTTACTGGTTGCATTTTTATGCTGTCAGCTGCTGACTGTATCAGCAGCTAATGTTCCGCTTATGCCTGTACGTGATTTACGTGTTGGTATGCAGGGGATAGGCAAAACTGTTATAAGCGGAGATACTATTGAAAATTTTAATGTTGAAATTTTAGGCGTAACTGGTACAGAAGCTTCTGGTTACAGCATTTTTGTACGACTTTATGGCGATCTTATAGAAAAAACAGGTGGTGTAGCTCAGGGAATGAGCGGAAGCCCAGTATATATAGACGGAAGGCTTGTTGGAGCTGTAGCTTTTGGTAAAGCTTTTAATGATCCGCATTACTGTTTTCTTACTCCTATTGGCAGTATGCTCCGTCTTTTGGATGAGCCTTATAAGCTTTCATCAGATTGGATTCCTAAAGGAACGGCTTTGAGTGCTTGTGGTTTTACAGACTATGGCTTAACGTATTTACAGGAAAAAATTAAGCCTTTTGGTCTTACTGCTGTAGGTAGCGGTGGAGTTGGTTTGAGCAGTGATAAACCATTGGAGCCTGGAAGTGCCGTAGGAGCGGCAATTATGCACGGAGATATGAATTTAGGAGCATTAGGAACTGTTACTTGGACAGATGATCATGGCAACGTTTTGGCATTTGGTCATTCTTTTATGCAGCGTGGCAACAGTAACTTTTTTATGAATAAAGCATGGGTTCTGGGGGTTATTCCTAATTTGCAGAGCAGTTATAAAGTTGGCAATTTGGGAGAGCCTGTTGGAACTTTTACGCAGGATCGTGCCAGCGGTATTGGCGGAAGCATTGGTAAACAGCCTGATACTATTCCTTTATTCGTAACGGTCAATGATAGTGGGCGTGGTTTGGCAAACAGTACACGTGTGAGAATTATTGAAGATGAACAGCTGCTGCCTTCGATTGTAGACGCAGCTGTAGTCAATACTTTGAGTAAGACTGTTGATCGTAATGGCGGTGGTACTGCCAGACTGCATTTTAAAATTACTGCTGTTGACAGTAAGAAAGAAATGCTTTTGATAGATAGAGAGAATATGTTTTATTCTAGTGATGCTTTATTAAAAAATCTCAATCAGGAGTTGACAGAAGCTTTATCTGTACTTATGCAGAATAAAATTGATGCTGTTCAGGTTTATGGTATAGATGTAACGGCAGATGTTACTGATATTGTACAGGTAGCTGAGATTTCTAATGCTGCTGTAAAGCAGAAAAAGGTTAAGCCAGGGGACAAAATAGCAGTAGAGGTTTTTATGAAACCTTATAGGGGAGAAGAATTTTCTCAAACAGTTTATTTCAAAGTTCCCAAGGATCACCCAGGAGGTAAGCTTGTACTGAATGTACGCGGCGGCAGCAGTATAAAATGGGCTTTGGACTTGCTGCGTAAACAGCAGGCAGAAGGTGTACCGGCAGCTAAGAAGAAAGATACTCGTCAAAATCTTGGTGATTTTGTTAAAAGTGTGAATAACGCTGATAAAAATAATGAGCTGATTATTGACGTGGCTACAGGTCAGCTGAAAATGAATCCTGAAACTATGGCTGATAGTGATACAGGTATCGCTGGAATTTTGCAGGGCTCACCGTTTAAGCAGAAGTATCCGTTTGATTTTATTATTGATGGCGAAGCAGAGTTAGTTTTGGATATAGAATAAGCTCTGCTGCTGTCATACAAATGTCATATTTTGGGTATATAATTAATTATAATAAATCAAAACTGATATTTAGAAGGAGAAATTTTTATGTCGTTTGCATCAGATGTGAAAAATGAATTGTTAGAATTAAAAATGTGGGATATGAATAGCAGTATGAAACAAGACGTACAATTGGCAAGACTGTGT
>CAZQQK010000071.1:0-8772 GCA_964595445.1 uncultured Phascolarctobacterium sp. | reverse complement strand
TTGTACCACCCCGTCAAGCAAAAGTCCGTCAATCAAAAGACTGACGGACTTTTACTTTCCCTTATTTTAATTTTTAACTTTTTACTATAATATTATTTTAATTTTTCTGTAAAGCTAAATTAATAAATATATGCTTATCAGCGTTCAGCACGATTAATAGCACAAATAATACCTCTAAGTGCAGCTACATTAATATTAGAGTGAATACCTACACCGAAAATATGACCATTGTCTTCTTTTTTCAGCTCAATATAACAGATACCTTTAGCATCAGAACCACGAGATACTGCATGCTCATGGTAGTTTACAAACTCATAACCGGTAATACCAACACCTGCTAAAGCTTGGAAGAAAGCATCAATAGGGCCATTACCAACGCCTACAATATTTTTCTCTGTACCAGAAACAGTGATTGCTCCTTCAAAACGACTGTGGACACTGCCATCTGCTTCATTGAGCTCTGTAAAACGATGACGCATCAATTGATATTTACCAGTAAAGTCAATGTATTCCTTACGGAAAAGTTCAACAATTTGTTCACTGCTCAACTCATCACCATATTCATCAGCAGCCGCCTTAATAATATTACCAAATTCTGGATGCATTTCTTTAGGCAAATTATAACCTACTGCCTGTTGTAGAACAAAAGCAGCTCCGCCCTTACCAGATTGACTGTTAATACGAATAACAGGTTCATATTCTCTGTGCAAATCAGCAGGATTAATTGGCAGATATGGTACCTCCCAATATTCAGTCCCACTGTTTTTCATATACTCATAACCCTTACGTATAGCATCTTGATGTGAACCACTGAATGCAGTAAATGCAAGCTCTCCTGCATATGGCTGACGTTCTGGTACATGCATTTTCGTACATTCTTCATAAATCTTTTTAATATCCAGAATATGTGAAAAATCAAGTTCTGGCTCAACACCCTGAGTAAACATATTTAAAGCTACCGTTACTATATCTAAGTTACCTGTACGCTCACCATTACCAAACAGTGTTCCCTCTATACGGTCAGCACCAGCCATCAAACCCAGTTCAGCGCAGGCAACACCAGTGCCGCGATCATTATGCGGATGCAAACTAATAATAGCTGCTTCTCGATTTTTCAAATGACGGCAGAAATACTCAATCTGGTCAGCGTAAGTATTTGGTGTACACATTTCTACAGTTGATGGAAGATTAAGAATAATAGGGTTTTCTTTTGTTGCTCCCATTTCCTGCATTACAGCTTCGCAGATAGCCACTGAGAAATCTATTTCTGTACCAGTAAAACTTTCTGGAGAATATTCATATCGAATATTCATACCACTGCGTGCAACTTCTTCATCAGTAAGCTGACGAATCAAACGTGCTCCCTGTACAGCTATATCGATAATGCCAGCCATGTCTTTACGAAAAACTACTTTACGCTGTAAAGTAGAAGTTGAATTATAGAAATGAATAATAACATTTTTGGCACCACGTACTGCTTCAAATGTTTTGCGAATTAACTCTTCACGTGCTTGTACAAGAACCTGTACAGTTACATCATCAGGAATATGCCCTCCTTCAATTAAAGTACGCAGAATTTCATATTCGGTTTCAGAAGCAGATGGAAAGCCTACTTCAATCTCTTTAAATCCACAGTCGATCAATGTATGGAAAAATTTAAGTTTTTCTGAAATTCCCATAGGCGTAACTAAGGCTTGATTGCCATCACGCAAATCAACACTGCACCACACTGGAGCTTTATCAATAATTTTATTTGGCCACTGACGATCAGGTAAAGATATCTGCTGAAATGGAATATATTTTTTCTCTTGTTGCATTTTTTATTCCTCCCTAATTTTTCTAAAACAAGAACCCCGCCCCTATCATATTGTGTATAAACACAACTAGGGGCGGGGATTTAACTCCACGCTGTACCACCCTATTTCAGTTACGACTGTTAAAAACAGTATAACCCTTTCAGTCTCCAACAAGACCTTTGTCTGTAACGTGACCTCACGTCCTTTCCTACATATCAGAAAGGCAACTCCAGGCTCAGTATACATATGCTGTCCGATATCGCTTTACACCAACCAACGACTCTCTATGCTCATCCAAACATATCTTCTTCCCTTCACCGTCTTTTAGGGACAATATTTAGTTCATTGAGCTATATTATACTCATTTCAAATACTATTGTCAACACTTTTTATATTTTTTCTTATTTTTTATCAGTAAATGTCAACTATAAAATACATTTACCTATAAAAGTGACTACATATTTCCAGCATTTTTATTATTCACAACAACTATAAAGTTATCCACCGAATCTACAGTTTATCCACAGATTTATTAACAACTCTATTCACATCTGTTGGTAGTTTAATTAATATGCATAAACAATTTACGCATTAAATCCACAGCAAGCATAGAAACGGCAAACATTACTACTATACCCCATTCATGTAAATTCAATGGCACAGTACGCAGTAAACTGCCTCCTATATATGTTAGGATAACTTGAATTATTATGATAAGAGCCATAATCTGTAAAAAACCTTTATTCATATTAATTTTGGAAAAAGGATTAAGTCCATCTGTACGTACATTAAAACCATTAGCAACAGCCATCAAAATATAAGTACAGAAAAATCCAGTATATGTATAAATATGATTGGGAGCATCACGGAAAAGATGATCTATCCATGTACTTTTATAAAAAGCAATACCAACAACTGTCATATAAATCCCTGCTATAAGTACTTTCTGCAGCATACCCCTACTAACTATAGGTGCACTGCGATGCTTAGGCGCTTCAGCAAGATATTGCTCTAAAGCAGGTTCTCCACCAAAAGCAAGAGCTGCCAATGTATCCATAACAAGATTAATCCATAAAATTTGTGTAATCGTCAATGGTTCTTCTATTCCAATAAAAGGAGCTATAAAATTAATGGCAACAGCTGAAAAATTAATAGTCAACTGGAAAACAATAAATTTACAAATAGAATTATAAATAGTTCTTCCATAAATAATAGCTTTTTTTATGCTTAAAAAGTTATCATCCAATATAACAATATCTCCTGCCTCTTTAGCAACTTCTGTTCCGCTTCCCATAGCAAAGCCTACATCTGCTTTCTTTAATGCAGGAGAATCATTTACGCCATCGCCTGTCATACCAACTACTAAATTTAACTCCTGAGAAAGACGCACAAGACGTGATTTATCCATAGGAAGTGCACGAGAAACAACACGCAATTTAGGTAATTTCAGTTTAACTTCTTCATCATTCATTTGCGCAAGTTCAGCCGAAGTCCACACTAATTCATCTGATTGACGCAAAAGACCTGCATCCTTAGCAATGGCTACAGCTGTTTCTTTACGGTCACCCGTAATCATTACAACCTGTACACCAGCACGCTGTACAGCAGCTATTGCTTCTACAGCTTCTGTTCTCACATCATCTCGAATAGCAACAATACCTATAAGTGTGAGTCCCATATTCGGCAAATCTTCGTTAGGGTTTCCTTCATAAGTACACAAAGCCAACATTCTAATTGCCTGCTTAGCTAATTTGAGCATTTTCGTTTCCAAATCTGCTTTCATAGCATCTGTTAATGGCAAACACTCTCCATCTTTACTCCAATAATAGACAGTACTCAACAACAGTTTTTCAGGTGCTCCTTTAACTAAGCAATAGCCATCATCATTATTTTCGGGCTTAACATGTGCCCAAGAACATTTACTGCTGCTATTAAAAGGTACAAAACGAACTCTTTGTAATTGCTGTATACTTCTATAGTTCCCTATATACTTATTCAGAGCTGATTCTGTCATATTTCCGCCAATTATTTTACCATCACTAACTGAAGCTGACGTATTTATAACAACTTGCTGATAAGTCAAATCTCTAATCTTTTCAGGTAAATCATTAAAGCTGCTAAATTCCTGTAAATCTCCGCATATATATTTCACAACTTCCAATTTTCCTTTGGTAATCGTGCCCGTTTTATCTGTAAATAATAAATTCAGACTTCCTGCAGTTTCAATACCAACGAGTTTACGCACTAAAACATTATCCCTCAGCATTTTACGCATATTTAAAGAAGAAACTATAGCAATCATCAACGGCAAACCTTCAGGTACTGCCATAACAATAATAATAACAGCTAAAATAACAGCCTGAACCATATCTGCCATAACAGCTGTCATATCAGAAAAATAAGCAGCAATACTTCCTGCCATATAAATTTTATGCATTATAACAGCTAAAGCAATCAACACTGCTCCTACATAACCAAAATAACTAAGTTTTTCTGCCAATCCTTTAAGTTTCAACTTCAAAGGACTGTCACGCTCATCATCTTTTAGTTCCTGAGTAAGCTGCCCATAAACAGATTTATCACCTATTTTTACAGCCTGCATTATACCAGTGCCTTCCACTACAACACTACCTCGATAAAGACGTTGCTTATCAAGAAAATCTGTTTTATCTGAATCCCAATAATAATCAGCAGGCGCTGGTATTTTTTCAGCTTCCTCACTTTCACCATTTAACGCAGCCTGATCTAATTTCAAAGCACCATCAAGCAAAATGCCGTCCGCAGGAATTTTATCACCGCTTTCTATTATAACAGCATCACCTACAACTATATCATCAATGGAAATTTCTATAGGTTCACCATCACGCCATACCTTGCAGCGAATACGACTGGCCTCCTCTTGAAGTTTTTGAAAAGCATTTTCATTACTGTATTCTGACCAAGTAGAAACAAACGTAGCCAAAATTATAGCTGCAAAAATACCTATTGTTTCAACCCAATCTCCATGCCCCATATAAACAAAAATAATATTTACTAATAAGGCAAATATCAAAATACGTATAATTGGATCTTGAAAATTTTCCAACAACTTTTGTAAAAATGTTGTTCTTGGCGGTTGCGACAGTGCGTTATTACCATACTTTCGCAAAGAAGCCTCTACTTCTTCATTAGTTAAACCATATTTTTTCATGTTCTCCTCCTTAATTTAACATAATTTAAAGTAAAAAACAAAAACGACGAAACAATGCTGCAAAAAATAATATTTTTACAACAAAGTCTCGCCGATTACTTACAAAACCGGATTTCCTAAGAAATCGTACTGACGGCAATGTAAACGCAATCCTTAAAGAATGCGCCAGCTACTCCCTTTATTCATTAGCAAAATGAAATTTTTAATCTGCCCAAACAACTTTCATAAGTTTAGGATATTCTTCATTCAGATGATTTAGTATTACATCAATCACAGCATGAATCATTTGCGGTTCAAATGCAGTATCAGAAACAGGAATACAGCTTTCAATAACAATATCTCCATTTTCTGGTACATAATATTTAAACACCTTATAATTTTCGTTCAGTTTATTTACATAATCCAAAACCGCAACTTTATTAGCATCTTTAACCAATGCACTTCCCACACGCACCTGCAACATAACATAAATACTGTCATCAATAACTAACATTACAGGTAAATTCTGACCATTAATTTCCATAAAAGTACGATAAAGAACTGGATGCAAAGTATTTTCCTGGATCTCCTGATATTGGAAACAGGTTACTTTATTTTCCTGCAAAAATTGATTATACTTTTCAGCCTTAGTGTTCATCATACGACCTCGCTTTCATTATCATCATTCTTATTATACACTAAAAGGAAAATTTGTGTATTAATTTTAATTAAAAATACTTCTTCTTTTTCATAAATTTCACAACTAAACAACACGTTATTTATAATATTAATTTCTATATGTTGTCAACATAAAAAAATCTTTACAATTTTTCTAATTTCAGATTATGCTCAACCTTATTTAAATATAAAGCAACTTCATGAAATTTATTTAAAGTACTGCGATGTCCTACACTTACTACTGTAGTATTAGGTAACTTTTCCTCTAACAGCTTATACATTCTATCTTCAGTGTCTTCGTCAAGAGCAGAAGTCGCTTCATCAAGAAAAAGCCATTGCGGCTTTTGAATATGTGCACGAACAAAAGCCAATCTTTGCTGTTCACCTACGGAAAGAATATGACCCCAATCACCTGTAGTATTTAATTTATCTTTTAAATAACCAATTTTACAAATATCCATTAATTCCATAATCTCTTCATCACAAATTTGTTTATTTCCAGGATAAAGTAAAGCAGTACGCAATGTACCTAATGGCAAGTACGGCTTTTGCGGTATAAACATCAGCTTATCATTTTCAGGTAAATCTATTTTCCCATCTACAAAAGGCCAAATACCAGCGATAGCACGTAATAATGTACTTTTACCACTGCCACTAACCCCTTTTATAAGCACATTATGTCCAGGGTGAAGTTCAAAATTAAGCTTTTCCAATAGTGGTTTACCATCAGGAAGATTTATCTGCATTTGTTCTACCTTCAAGTTTTTAGCAGTAGCAAAACGTTCCATGTTAAACTTCTCCGCTTGTTGTGCAACTTCATGCATATGGTTACCAAAAAAAGTTAAACGCATCACAACAGCCTGACATTGTGCAATACTGCTGTACATATCAACAAAATAAGATAATGAATTCTGCACATTTCCAAAAGCACTAGAAACCTGCATCAAGCCGCCTAAAGTAATTTCTTTAGATAAATATCTATTCATAGCAACTACAAAAGGGAAAATAATAGCAATTTGTGAATATCCGGAATTTAAAAATACAAGTTGCTTTTGTTTATTAACAAGTTTCCAAAAGTTTTCTAATAATAAGTTAAAACGCTCTTTAAATAGTATTCCTTCTTGATTTTCTCCACGATAAAAAGCAACGCTTTCTGCACTCTCTCTAAAACGTATCATACTGAAGCGAAAATCTGCCTCATAACGTTGTTGAATAAAATTTAACTTTACCAGTTTTCTGCCAACTAAATGAGTTATATATGTACCAATTATAGAATATATCAATGATGCCCAAAGCATATAACCATTTATTGTCCAACTTTTACCAAACAAAGTAAAAGTTACTGAACCTGATATATTGTAAAGAATAAAAACAAAAGAAGCAAAAGTACAAAAAGCTTTAAGAATACCAATTGCAAATCCAAGTGTCATTTCCACAAATTGTCTAACATCTTCACTAATACGCTGATCGGGATTATCAGTATCCTTTCCGAACATTTGAAGATTATAGTATGTTTTATTCTTAAGCCAAATATCAATAAAGCGTTTCGTTAACCAACGCCGCCAATTCAAAATTAGCATTTGCTGTAAATAATAGGAATATACTGCTAATAAGATATAAATAGCAGCTAACCAAGAAAAATGTATTAGTTCAGAAAATATTTTATCTGTTTCATAATTCTGCAAAGCATTATAGAAACTATTATTCCAAGCATTTAACAATACCAGCATATAAACTACACCTAGTGTTAAAGCAACGATACAAGCTAAAAGGAAAAAAGCTTTTTTCTTTTCCTCTGAAAGCCAATAACTTTTTGTTAAATGCCATACATCTCGGAAAAACTGTATGCTAACAGTAAAATTCTGCATTATATAAATCTCCTTATAGTATTTAATATTATCCAGTAAACAGATAATTCTTTTTTATTATACTACAAAGACTCAGTTTAGTGAAAAACTTTTAGAGATTTTCATAATATTTCACAGATTAAACTAAAGTATCATGAAAACATAAAAAGAGCCCACATAAAATGTGAGCTCTTAATTAAGCAAATTATTATTTACCTACAGGACCAATCATAGCCAGCATAGTACCAGCTGCAACTGCAGTACCAATAACGCCTGCAACGTTCGGACCCATAGCATGCATCAAAAGGAAGTTAGCAGGATTGCATTGTTGACCAACCTTTTGAGATACACGAGCAGCCATCGGAACTGCGGATACACCAGCAGAACCAATCAACGGGTTAGTAGCACCGCCGTCAACCATGCACATCAATTTACCAAAAATAACGCCAGCAGTAGTACCTGCTACGAAAGCAACCAAGCCAAGGCAGATAATCAAAATGGTTTGATAGTTCAGGAAAGACTCAGCACTCATGGTTAAACCAGTACCTGTAGCCAACATAATGGTTACAGTGTTCATCAAAGCATTTTGCGCGGTATCGCTCAAACGATCCAAGCAGCCAGCTTCTTTGAACAGGTTACCAAGCATCAGCATACCAATCAAAGCAGTTACGGAAGGTAACAGCAGAGAAATAACAATGGTACACATAATCGGGAATACAATCTTTTCAAAACGAGAAACTGGACGCAATTGCTGCATAACAATTTTACGATCAGATTCGCTAGTGAAAAGATACATAATAGGAGGCTGAATCAGCGGAACCAAAGACATGTAGGAATAAGCAGCAACTGCGATTGCACCTAACAGCTGAGGAGCCATTTTAGCAGCCAAATAGATGGAAGTAGGACCGTCAGCACCACCGATAATACCAATAGCAGCAGCTTCCTGTACAGTAAAGCCCAACAGCATAGCACCCAACAAAGCAATAAATACACCTGCTTGAGCAGCAGCACCTAACAGCAATGTTTTAGGGTTAGCCAGCAAAGGACCAAAGTCAGTCATAGCACCTACGCCTAAGAAAATCAGCGGCGGAAATACTTCATGGTGAATACCATACATAATAACGGACATTACGCCAGGTTGTTCAAAACCATTTTTAGGAATGTTAGCCAGAATACAACCGAAAGCGATCGGGGAAAGCAGTAAAGGCTCAAAACCCTTACCAATAGCCATATAAAGCAGAATCATACCAACAACAATCCTGATTACATGACCGCCAGTAAG
>CAZQQK010000070.1:0-8867 GCA_964595445.1 uncultured Phascolarctobacterium sp. | reverse complement strand
ATATTGTAAAATAAATAAAATACGAAGTTTTAGTATACTAATATATAACGAGGAGCGATTTACAGTGAGTACAAATTTAGAAGTAGGTATCGTTGGTTTGCCTAATGTAGGGAAAAGTACTTTATTTAATGCTATTACCAAAGCTGGTGCTGAAGCTGCTAATTATCCTTTTTGCACAATTGAACCTAATGTAGGTGTTGTTGATGTTCCAGATAAGCGTTTAAATGTTTTGAGCGATATGTTTAAATCTAAAAAGATTGTTCCTGCAGCAATGCGTTTTGTTGATATTGCTGGTTTAGTTAAGGGAGCAAGCAAGGGTGAAGGCTTAGGCAATAAGTTTCTGTCACATATTCGCGAGGTTGATGCTGTAGCAGAAGTAGTGCGTTGTTTTGAAGATGGCAATATTACTCATGTGGAAGGCAGCATTGATCCATTGCGTGATATTGAAATTATTAATACAGAATTGTGCTTAGCTGATATGGAAACTGTAGAAAAACGGCAGGAGCGCCTTGTGAAACTGGCAAAAACTGGAGATAAAAAGGTTAAGCTGGAACAGGCGGTAATGGAAAAGGTTATGGCTGGTCTTTCAGAAGCACAGCCTGCACGACGTTTGGGTTTGAATGAAGAAGAATTAGAGTTTTTGAGTGAGTTGCATTTGCTTACTATGAAACCGGTACTTTATGTTACGAATGTCGCTGAGAGTGAAGTCGCTGATTCTTCAGCTAATACTTATGTTCAGGCTGTGAAGAAATACGCTGCTGAAGAAGGGGCTGAGGTCATTGTAGTTTCTGCGAAAATGGAAAGTGAAATTGCTGAGTTGCCTACTGATGAAGCAAAGGAATTTTTGGAAATGGCAGGCTTGGAAGAAACTGGTCTGGATCGTTTGATTAAGGCAGGATTTAAGCTTTTAGGATTAATGACTTTTTTGACGGCTGGTGAGATTGAATCACGCGCTTGGACAATAAAACAGAATACTAAAGCTCCGCAGGCTGCCGGTAAAATACATACGGATTTTGAGCGTGGTTTTATTCGTGCTGAAATAGTATCTTATGATGATCTTGTGGCTTGCGGCAGTAAAGCTGCTGCTCGTGAAAAGGGGCTTGTGCGTCTGGAAGGTAAAGATTATGTTATGAAAGACGGCGATGTAGTAGAGTTTAGATTTAATGTGTAATAATAGTATATAATGATGAAAATGTGGTTCACTTTGTTGAACCACATTTTTGTATATAAGCATACTGTTGATTAGAAAAATGAAATATTAGTTTTGCCATAATTTCTATGCTGTATTATAATTATTTTGTTAGTTGCAGTTAACTTTTGATGAAATCTACGTTAATTTACAGAAATTGGTTAATGTATAGTTGCTTTTTTTTCTATGATTTAATACAATATAGTTTATGGAAAGAAGGTGCATTAATTGATATTTGATACACATATGCACTGTGATTATTCTTGTGACAGTGAAATGAAATTTGCTGATGCTGTAGCTGCAGCGAAGGTACAGCATATAGGGATTACGGTTACTGAGCATTGGGATTATGATTATCCAACTAATCCAGAAGCATTTAAATTTGATATAGATGAATATTTTAAAACTTTTAAGCCTTGGAGTGATGAAAAGGTACTTATAGGTATTGAAATAGGGATGCAGACACATACAGCTACAGAAGATAATAGGATAGCACAGGGACATTCTTTTGATTATGTTTTAAGTTCTATTCATTGTATAGGAAAACGTGATTTGTATGAGCAAACCTGTTATGAGGGAAGAACACGTCAGCAGATTATCGAAGAATTTTTGCTGGATAGTATTACCTGTTTGTCACAAGAGCGTGACTTTGATGCATTTGCACATATTGATTATATTTGTCGGTATTGGCCATACACAGGAAAGGAGAGGGAACTTCATCTGAGTGATGCACCGGAGCTGTTTGATAAGTTATTTGGACTGCTTATAGATAAGAATAAACCAATCGAAATTAATACTCGTCGTCTTGATGATGCAGCAGCAGTAGCTGGACTTTTGCCTTTATATAAACGTTATTATGAACTTGGCGGCAGATACTGTACTATTGGCAGTGATGCTCATTGTAAGGAGCATGTTGGGCGCAGATTGCAGGAAGCTTATAATATAGCAGAACAGTGCGGACTTATTCCTGTATATTTTAAAGCAAGAAAGATGCAGTTGATGGAGGTGTACAAATGAAATGCGTGCGTTTTGAGGACAAGCGGACAGGAAATAAACGTCTGGGTTTTATTGATGGTGATGTTATCCGTTGTGTCTATGGCAGTTTGGAAACCTACTGGCAGATTACAGATGAAACTTTTGCTATGCGAGATGTTCAGTTATTGGCACCTTGTGTACCAAAGCAGATTATCTGTGTCAGTTTTAATTATAAAAAGCATGCAGCAGAATTTGGTGTGGAAATTCCACGAGAGCCTAGTATTTTTTCTAAAGCAGCACATACGGTTATTGGCACCGGTGAAAGTATTATTTGGCCAAAACAGGTAGAGGAGCTTGCTTTTGGTGCGGAGTTGGGCATTGTTGTTAAAAAGAAGATGAAGAATGTTCAAGCAGAGGACGTCCCAAAATATATTTTAGGATATACTTGCGCTAATGATATTACCGCACGCGATTTACAGAGAAAAGAACGTCAATGGCTGCGTTGTAAGTCTTTTGATACTTTCTGTCCTCTTGGACCATGGTTGGAAACAGAGCTCAATCCCTGCGACTTATCTATTAAAGCTTATGTTAATGGTGCATTAAAACAAGATGCTCGTACCAGTAATATGATTTACAGTCCTTATGAGATATTGAGTTATATTTCCAACAGCTTCACGCTTGATGCCGGAGATTTAGTATTAACAGGCACACCTGTGGGAGCAGGATTAATAAATGAAGGCGATGAGGTGACGGTGGAGATAGAAGGGATTGGTAAGCTTACTAATCGTATTGTAAAAGAGTAGAGCAGTATTGCAAGACGTATGTTTAGAGGCATACGTCTTGTATTTTTTTCAAAATTTTGCTATAGTTTGACTGATGAGTCAGTGATTGTTTATATAATTATATAAAGTTAATAGGAGATTTTTTATGTTGAAAAATATGACAGAGGGCGAGCCCTTGAAACTGATAGTTCAGTTTATGATACCGCTTTTGATTGGTAATGTGTTTCAGCAAATGTATAATATTGCAGATGTTATTATCGTAGGACGTACAATTGGTGTTAATGCCCTTGCTGCAGTAGGTGCGGTTACGCCGCTTTTTATGCTTACTATGGTGCTGACTATAGGTCTTAGCAATGGATTTACTGTTGTAACAGGACAAAGGTACGGAGCACAGGATATGAATGGTATGCGGCGAAGTATAGCTACCTGCCTTGTGCTTAGTATCTTTTTTGTTCTTGCAATTATGCTTATTATGCACCTGATTATAGATCCTGTGTTAGCATTGATGAATATACCGCTGGAATTATTAAGCGATGCTTATGCTTATGTTATGATTATCGTGGATGGACTATTTGCTATGATGGGTTATAATCTATTATCAGGAATTATGCGCTCTCTTGGTGACAGTAAAACTCCATTATATTTTTTAATTGTTTCTTCAGTAGTAAATGTTGTTTTGGCATTGGTGTTTATAATTGAATTTGGCTGGGGAGTTCCTGGAAGTGCTTTTGCGTTAGTTATAGCGCAGGCAGTTTCTACTGTGTTATGTGCTGTTTATATTTATAGGCGTTTTCCACAGCTGCATATTAAGCGTAATGATTTTTGTTTAAGCTGGCAGGAACTTTGGGAACATTTGCGTATGGGTTTACCAATGGCTGTGCAGTTTTCGGTATTAGGTCTTGGCATTATTATTTTACAGTCAGTATGTAATAAATTTGGAAGTGAGCAAATTGCAGGTTTTACTACGGCTATTCGTGTTGAACAGCTTGCTTTGCAGCCAATGATTTCTTTTGGTATAGCGATAGCTGTTTTTACTGCACAAAATTTTGGTGCACATCGCTTTGATAGGATACGTGTGGCTGTAAGAAAATGTTCAATGTTATTATTATCCTTTAGTCTTGTAGCGGCAGTGGTTATATTTTTATTCGGGGAACAGATTATAGGTGTATTTTTGGATGCTCCCTCGCCAGCAGTTATGGAAGCAGCACATTTATATATTCTTTATACTGTACCAGTATATTTTTTTCTTAGTCAAATTTTTGTCTATCGTAACGCCTGTCAGGGAATGGGTGTTGGTATGATTCCTATGCTTTCAGGCTTTGTGGAGCTTATTATGCGTTCATTGGCTGCTGTGTATTTAAGCGAACCTTATGGTTATGTGGGAATTTGTTTGGCAGAGCCTATTTCCTGGATTAGTTGTGCGGTCTTTGTGTTTGTGGCATATCATTATTTTGTACGTTTACTGGAAAATAAATATTTGGGAATATAAAAATGCTCCTGTTATTCATATGCGTGGTATGTTATGTGATTAGCAGGAGTTTTTACAACTTAAATCCTGAAATATATATAATAAATGTATGGGTATAAAAAAGAAGGCGATAAATTATGGAGATTACAGCTTTAGATCATATTGTTATTACTACAGCAGATATAAAACAATGTTGTGCTTTTTATGAAGGTATTTTGGGTTTGAAGCATGAAGTTATAAATGGGCATCATGCATTTTATTTTGGTCAGCAAAAAATTAATGTACATTGTAAACCGAGAGAGTTTCTTCCCGCTGCTGCCTATCCAACTTACGGCAGTCAGGATTTTTGTTTTGTCGTGAAAGGAGATATTTGCAAGATAAAGCAGGAAATAGAAAGTAAAGGTTATCCTGTGGAAAAAGATGTAGTTATACGAAACGGAGCACTAGGTATAATGCAAAGTATTTATCTGCGAGATGCAGATGGAAATCTTGTAGAGCTTGCAGTATATGAAAAGTAAGATAGAATAGTCAGTCTTTATCTAAATAAAAATACCCTTTTGCTGTGAAGAATCTATCCTGAAAATTTTCGAATTATCAGTTTCAAGTATCTATTACTAAGCAAAAGGGTATTATATTTTAAGTTTTTATTTTACGGATATTACATCAAAACCTGTGTCTTCTATAGCAGTTTTTAAGGCTGTATCATTTAAATTTTCACCTTCAACAACGGCGTTATTTTTTTCTAATGAAACCTTAGCAAGACTGACACCGTTTACAGCTTCTAAAGCCTCTTTTACAGCAGCAACGCAGTGCTGACAATGCATTCCTTCGATTGAAATAGTTTTAATCATGGTAAAAAGCTCCTTTTTTATAATATTTATATAAATTATTCTGCTTGTGCAGAAATTAGCATGAAATATTTTTATAATTTGAGAAAACGCAGACGTAGTGCGTTAGTAACCACAGAAACAGAACTGCAACTCATGGCAGCAGCAGCAATCAATGGATTGAGCAGCCATCCGAAAGCTGGGTAAAAAATACCAGCAGCTAAAGGAATTCCTATAGTATTATAAATAAATGCAAAAAAAAGATTTTCTTTAATATTAGTTATAACACTGCGGCTTAAGCTGATAGCTTTAGGAACATCTAACAAATCGTTTTTTATGAGTACCATATCTGCTGTTTCTATAGCTACATCTGTGCCTGCACCGATAGCTATGCCAACATCGGCTTGTGCAAGAGCAGGGGCGTCATTGATTCCATCTCCTACCATAGCAACAATTCCTTCTTCTTGCAAACGTCTTATAACCTGCGCTTTTTCTTGAGGAAGAACTTGGGAGATAACTTCATCTATACCTGTTTGTGTACGTATAGCTTCAGCTGTGATTTTGTTATCTCCAGTTAGCATTATGACACGTATGCCCATATTTTTCAGATGTTTTACAGCTTCTTTACTTGTTGCTTTTATGGTATCTGCAATAGTTATACATCCTAGCAATTGATTGTCTTTTGCAAAATACAGCGGAGTTTTTCCTTGCATAGCAAGAGAATCGTATTGTATAGTTAGATGAGCTTTGTCAATACCAAGACTTTGCATTAACTTGAGGTTGCCGCCTGCGTAGGATGAACCAGCAATGTTTGCTTTAATACCCTGCCCAGGAATTAGTTGATAGTCTTGTGCAGTAGGCAGCAGAAGATTTGCTTGTAGAGCAGTGTTAACTATTGCTTTTCCTAAAGGATGCTCAGATAATTGCTCGATAGCAGCAGCAATTTGTAAAAGTTTTTCCTTGCTGATGTTAAGTGGAATTATATCTGTAACAATGGGTTTTCCATTAGTGATTGTTCCTGTTTTATCTAAAACAACAATATTAATTTTATGTGCTGTTTCTAAAGCAGCAGCTGATTTTATCAGAATACCGTTTTTGGCACCGCGTCCTGTACCGACCATAATAGCAGTAGGTGTTGCCAGACCTAGGGCACAGGGACAGGATATTACTAGTACGGAAACAGCGACAGTCAGTGCAAAATGCCAGCTTGCTCCCAGCATCAGCCAGATTGCTGCTGAAAGAATTGCAATACTGATGACGGTTGGTACAAAGTAACTGCTGACCTTATCTGCTAGTTTGGCGATAGGAGCTTTTGAAGAAGTTGCCTCATCAACTAGGCTGATGATTTGAGAAAGAGCTGTATTAGTGCCTACTGCAGTTGCTTCCATTTTGAAATAGCCATTTTTATTAATGGTTCCGCCAGTTACTTTATCTCCTACTGTTTTATCGACAGGCATGCTTTCTCCTGTTATTGCACTTTCATCGAGAGTTCCGCTGCCCTCAATAATTTTTCCGTCAACTGGGACAGAAATACCAGATTTTACTATGAGGATATCACCTGTAACAACATCATCTATAGGTATTTCTCCTTGTAAACCATGACGCTCTACCAGGGCAAATTTAGGGGTGAGAGTCATTAAGCTTCGGATAGCATCAGATGTATGATGTTTGGCTTGTGTTTCCATAAATTTACCTAAGGTTACTAAGGCTAATATAACAGAACTAGCTTCAAAGTAAAGTGCATCAGTAAAGGTTGAAAGCTGCTCCAGCTGATTGTGTCCAAAAGCATAGGCTATACCAAAAATAGCATATAGTCCGTAAATAAAAGATGCACCACTGCCGATACATATCAGAGAATCCATATTGGGAGCACAATTTATTAAATTACGTAGACCATAAATAAAATATTTACGATTGATAAAAAGTACAGGGATACAAAGCAGCATCTGAATTAGTGCATTAATAAGCTCGTTTTCCTGTCCCAAAATAAAATTTGGAAGAGGCCAGTTCCACATTCTTCCCATGTGTTGATAAAAAATAAGACTGGCGAAGATGAAAGAGCTTATTAAACGTTGCTTTATTTCTTCTAATTCCTGTACAGAAGTATCTTTGGAAATCAAATGATTTTCTGTTTTTTTTGAAACGTGCAGATTGGCATTGAAGCCAAGTTTTTCAATGCGAGCTATGATATTAGCTTCATTAATAATATTTTCATTAAAGGAAATGTGTGCATTATTGGTAAGCAGGTTAACATTTATTTCTTCCACACCCTGCATTCTGCTGACGACCTTTTCTATACGTGAAGAACAGGCACTGCAGCTCATGCCACTTATATCTAATAATATTTTTTTCATAGATTAATCCTTTCATTAGCTTGGATAAAGATTATTGACGAATATTTTTTTGTTATGATATTATTATAACAAGCAGTATTTTTATTTCAAGAATGTACTATTTTTATAGATAGTATCTAAAAAGATAGTATAAGAATTATTTCAGAAGGATTGAACTATGAAAAGAGAAATGAATATAAAATGTCCTGTGGCAGCAACATTGCACATTATTGGCGGAAAGTATAAAGCTTTACTATTGTGGCATCTTTATGGGAAGACACTGCGTTTTAGTGAGCTGCATCGCCTTGTACCTGAGGCAACTCCCAAAATGCTTACTCAGCAGCTGCGAGAACTGGAAAATGATGCTCTTATTGTACGAAAGGTTTATGCTGTTGTTCCTCCTAAGGTAGAGTATTCTCTGACAGAGTTGGGAGAGAGTTTATTTCCTATTTTGCAGTCAATGTATATTTGGGGGAGTAAGCTTTTGCAGGATGAGGGAATTTGTCCAGAATGTTCTATGCAGCTTATAAAAGCTGGGAAATGTCATTGTCATCAAGGTGAAAGAATAAAATATTAAGAAAAATCCATAATCTTTTTATTGATAGCTGAATATTTTTACCTAAAGCAAAAATCCGCCGCGAATGCGACGGATTTTTTTTATGCGAAAATTTCAGCTATTGCCGGTGGCAACATATTTAGTGAGGAAGCAGCCATGAAGGCTGCAACTATAGCAACGACTAAAAATGCTGCTATATGGGGGTAATCTCTTTTTCGTATAGAACTATAAATAGCACGTAAGGATAAAAGCAAAATTAGTCCCCAAATATAAGGGCCTGTTACTTCATGGAAAAATTTCTCAAACATAGTACACTCCTCTGTTCATGCAGCTGTAGAAAGTTTCCGCTGAAAAATAATGGAAAGGCTGCAGATATGATAGCTATATTAAGTTTATTGTAACAGATATAAGTAAATTGGACAAACAATATTGAGGATATTAAAGTAAAATAAAAACACCTGCTTTTCAACAGGTGCTGTTTCCTAATGGTGCCTCAGCACAGAATCGAACTGTGGACACAAGGATTTTCAGTCCTTTGCTCTACCAACTGAGCTACCGAGGCATAATGGCGACCCGGATGGGACTCGAACCCACGACCTCCGCCGTGACAGGGCGGCATTCTAACCAACTGAACCACCGGGCCATTACAATATAACGTTTGAGGCAAAATGGGCAAAAAAAATGGTGGGCGCTAACGGGATCGAACCGCTGACATTCTGCTTGTAAGGCAGACGCTC
>CAZQQK010000069.1:0-8887 GCA_964595445.1 uncultured Phascolarctobacterium sp. | reverse complement strand
TAAGAAAATATATTAAAATAAAAGCAGTAAGAAAAATATAACTGTTTGGATTATTGTAATTTAAAATAAGGGAAAAGAGTAAAGCCGTCTGTCCATAAAATTTTGTGTTGACAGACGGCTTTTATTTTATCTAGGATGGAAGTATTAAATGTAGTTAATAATAAGCTGTTGATGAAAAATATAGCAGATTGATTCATGATAGTACTAATTATTATTTCTGTTGACATATCAAATATGGATGATATAATATTAAGAAGTAAAGTGTATAAAAACTATATCTAAGTATGTTTATATACTTGAAGTACATTAAATTTTGCAAAGGAGTGCTTCCAAAATGAAAAGTCTTAAAAAGTTTGCTGTTGCATCTATGACCTGTGCTGCTCTTCTAGGTTTTGCTGCTACCAGCTATGCTACCTATCAATTGAGCGACGAAGTTAAAGACGCTACTCCTGCTTTGCTGCAAGCTTCACAAATTGGAGTTAAAACTAATGTTAACAAAGCTTTAGCAGATTTGCCTGATAAAGATGCTATTGTTGTGATGAGTTTCGGTACTACATTTAAAGATACTCGTGATAAAACTATTAATCCGACTGTTGCAGCTATCAAAGCTGCTCATCCTGGAGTAAAAGTAGTTGTTGCTTATACTTCTCATATCATTATTGATCGTGTAAAGGCTAATGAAGGTATTATTATTCCTACTCCAGAGCAAGCTTTAAAAGAGTTGAAATCTGAAGGTTATACTCGTATAGCATTAACTTCTTTGGATATAATTCCTGGTATGGAATATGCTTATAAAGATGCTGTTTATAATCTGCATAAAAATGACTTTAAGAAAATGACTTTTGGTACACCGCTTATGTATTGGCAGGGACAGGAAGGTCAATCTGATGATGTTACCGAAACTATGCAGGCTCTTGCTACTCAATTTCCCAAAACCGGCAAGAAAGATGCGGTTTTAATTATGGCTCATGGAACACCGCATCCATCTAATGCTTATTATGCAGTAATGCAAGATCGCTTAAATGAGCTTGGATATGATAATGCTTACATCTTTTCTGTAGAAGGTTGGCCGCATTTAGATACAGTGATGCCTCAGTTAAAAGATAAAGGTATTAAGAATGTTACTTTGATGCCTTTAATGATGGTTGCGGGCGATCATGCTAATAATGATATGGCTGGAGACGAACCTGATTCCTTTAAATCTCTGCTTGAGAAAGAAGGCTTTAATGTACGTACCTATATCCATGGATTAGGTGAAAATGAAGCTGTTCGTCAGTTGTTTGTAAAAAAAGCAAATGAAGCTTGGGAGGCATTAGAAGCTAAATAATATTTTATAATAGGACATTCATTTCTGAAATTAGTTACTCTCCGCTTCTATTTTGTGTGAGCGGAGAGTATTTTATGTTATACACACAATAATATAATAATTTTTTTGAAAGAGGTTTTATTTTATGAACAGAAAAAAAGCACTGATAGCAATTAGTTTTGGCTCTACCTTTGATGAAACCCGTATTCAGGATATAGGAGGCATTGAACAAGCTTTAACAGATGCTTTTCCTGCTTATGATCATTATCGTGCTTTTACGTCTGTAATTGTTCGTAAGCGTTTGGCTGAACGTGGAATTAATGTTGATGATACAGAAACTGTTTTACTTAAACTTAAAGAAGCAGGTTATGAAGAAATTATTTTACAGCCTACACATTTGCTGCATGGAGAAGAATTTGAGCAGAAAATAATGGCTTTGAAAAGTAAATACGAAACTTTATTCAAAAAGTTTCTTATCAGTCAGCCTTTAATTGTTAATGATGAAGATTTTCAACTTGTTGCAGCTGCAATTGCTGCACAATTTCCAGTTTTGGGTGCAGATGAAGGCGTTGTACTTATGGGTCATGGTACGCCTCGCAACAATAATCAAGCACATGGATATACTTATGTAAAGTTACAGGATATTTTTAAATCTATGAATTTACCTGTAATTATTGGTACTGTAGAAGATGAGGACACACCTAATTTTGATACTGTCTTACATGAATTACAGATTCGTAAATATAAGCATGTACATATGTATCCTTTGATGGTTGTTGCAGGAGATCATGCAAATAATGATATGTATGGTGAGGATGACGACAGCTGGAAAACTAAGATAGAAGCTATTGGTGTCAACACAACGGGACATTTGTATGGTTTAGGAAGAATCAAGGCTGTTCAAGCATTATATATTCAGCATGTATTACATACTTTGTCTTTATAATAAAAACATAAATTGATATTTAAGTAAAAAAACTGTGATTTGTCTTCTCAGTGAAGAAACTTCACAGTTTTTTTATTGCTTAGAAATAAATGCCTATGCTATAATGGAATTACCTAAATTTTTGTACAAAATTTTATAGAGAGAAAGGTGATGAAAATGGGTATTGTTATTTCTGCTATCGTTACTTTTTGGGTTGGTTACCTAATTTACAAAAAGTACAAACCGCAGCCAGTACTTTTTATGGGCGGTATGTTAATGATGTATCTGGCGGCAGTTTTAGGTTATGGTCAAATACTGGATGCAAAAGCAACGACAGGTTCAGTATTTTTTGATGCTTTTGAATTTATTCGTGCAACCTTTAGTTCTAACGTAGGCAAGCTTGGCTTAAATATTATGTCTGTTGGTGCTTTTGCAAAATATATGGATAAAATAGGAGCATCTCGTTCTCTGGTTCGTTTGACTATTAAACCATTGATGGCTTTAAAATCTCCATATTTAGTAATGAGCGGTACTTGGGTCGTAGGTATGCTTATAGGTTTGTGCATTAACAGTGCTTCTGGTTTGGCAATGTTGCTCATGGTAACAATGTTCCCGATTTTGTTAGGACTTGGGGTTAGTCGTTTATCAGCGACAGCAGCTGTAGCAACAACTCTTTGTTTCGATTGGAGTCCTAGTGATACTGGTACTATTTTATCTGCTGAAACTGCTGGTGTAGATCCTGTATTTTATTGGAGTCATTATCAAGTTCCTATAGTAGCTGTAGCTTTTGTAGTTGTTGGTGTACTTCATTACTTAACACAAAAATATATGGATAAACGAGATGGGCATGTTGTAAAACCGATTGAAGTGGAAAAAGTAGCTGATGAATCAGATATGGCGCCAACTTGGTATGCTGTTTTACCTGTTATTCCTTTGGCATTAATTCTTTCCTTCAGCTCTTTGTGGATAACAACAATTAAAATGAATATTGTTATGGCAATGCTTATTGGTCTTTTTGTTGGCGTTTGCTGCGAATATATTCGTTGGCGTGATGGCAAAAAGGTTTTTGCTGATATTCAGTCTTTCTTCGATGGCTTAGGTTTGCAAATGGCTAATGTTATTACTTTAGTTGTTGCTGGTCAAACTTTTGCGAAGGGTCTTATTACCATGGGTGCTATTACAACATTGATTGAAGGTAGTAAAGGTTTGGGTTTTGGGCCTATGGCTATGATGCTTGTTATGGTTGCAATTATTGCTGTATCCGCAGTTGTTATGGGCAGTGGTAATGCTCCGTTCTTTGCTTTTGCTGCGCTCACTCCTGCTGTTGCAGCACATACAGGACTGCATCCGGTATTAATGTTATTGCCAATGCATTTTGCAGCTTCTATTATGAGAAGTTGTTCTCCTATTACTGCTGTTATTGTAGTTTCTTCAGGTATGGGTGAAGTTTCCTCCTTTGATTTAGTTAAGCGTACTACTATTCCAATGCTTGGTGCTCTTGCTGTTACTATAGGTATGACATTCTTTTTCTACTATACAGGTTGGTAACTTTTGTCTTATAAATTTATTATAAAATGAAATGCCGGCTAAAAACCCCGCTGCTCGTAAAAGCCGGCGGGGTTTTGTTTATATAATATGTTGTTATAATTTTATGAAAGGGGAATATATATGTTTATTTGTGACTGTCATTGTGATACTTTAACTGAACTTTATAAAAAAGATATAGGACTTTTCAGTAACGAACAGCATTTTGATATTAAACGTCAAATTGCTCTTGGTGGCGGTTTGCAGTTCTGTGCTATCTTTGTACCTACTCCGGAATTTCGTTATGGAGGAGGGTTGCGTTATACGCTAAAGTTGTTAGATAAGTATTTACAAGAAATAAAAAAGTTACGTGCTGATGGTGTTGATATACTTCCTGTATTGACTAAGGAAGATGCAGCCGATGTTCTCAATCATAATGCTGCTACACTTTTAGCTATTGAGGAAGGCGGAGCGATTGACGGAAGTATAGAAGCCTTGCGTTGTTTATATGAACTGGGTGTACGTGCTATGACTCTTACCTGGAGCAATCGGAATGATATTGCTGATGGCGTAAATGAAGAAAGCAGCGGTGGTGGACTTACTGTATTTGGTCGGCAGGTAGTATCCGAAATGAATAAACTTGGTATGTTAGTAGATGTTTCGCATATTGCACCAGCAGGCTTTTGGGATGTTATTGAAACCAGTACAAAACCTATAATTGCAACACATTCTAATGCTAAAGCTTTATGTCCGCATCCGCGCAATCTTGATGACAAGCAAATAATGGCTATTAATGAAAATGATGGTCTGATAGGCATAACTTTTGCTGGACAGTTCTTGGAAAACGATTACAATAATGCTTGTATTGAGAGTGTTTATCGTCATATAGATTATATGTTAAATCTTATGGGAAATGACGATCATCTTGGCTTTGGCAGTGACTTTGATGGTATTAGTCATCCACCGTATAATATTAAAGGTGTACAGGATTATAAGCCGCTGATAGAATTTTTGGCTGCTAAATATAGTGATAGTACAATTAGAAAGATAACACATAAAAATGTACTAAAACTGTTAGAAAAAGTTTTATAATCTTGATAATTACTGAAACGTACTGTACGCCATATCAGAAACGATATGGCGTACAGTACGTTTTAAATTTTTGTATCCAGTGAAGCACTTACACCTACACCTTGTACACGATTTACATTTTTATAAGAAACATTGTCTACGGGAATTAAAACTTTGCAGCGTATTCCAATAATAGTTTGTTCAATCATTAAGGCTGCTTTTACCTGATCAATTTTTTCCTGCGGACCAGAAACCTGTGCTGCACCAGCACGGCTGCCATCACCTATGGATATGATGGGGACAACCTTTGTAGCGTCTGTAGAGCTTACACCATACTTAGCTGTTACTGCGTTAATTCCGCTGTTTAACTGGTCTGCTGTGGCATCAACAACATAACCTATAGCGCCGCCTTTAAGCACTTTATCAAGAATTCCTGCATTGGCAGAGGGCATAGCATTTCCTAAGGCAAAGCCTCCGATTAAAGCGACTGCTATCCATTTTTTACCTTGCATACTTATAATACCTCCTTATACATAAATATTATATTTATTATGTATAATTCGACACATTAAGCGAAAAGCCTTGCAATATTTGTGTGAAATATTTTCAGATGATTCTATTTGTTGGCAAGCATTATACCGCTGTCATATACACGCATAGGAACTTTTAATACTTGTCCGGGATATACTGTTTTAGATTTCATTTGATTAGCTTCAGCAATACGGAATACTACTTCACGAATATCTTCCTGTGGTTCAGTATGTCGACCTGCAATTTCCCATAAAGTTTCGCCTTTAAGTACAGTAACATTACAAGTGCGATATTCTATCTTATCAGCAAAAATAAAGTTATAACCAGCATATAAAAAACAAGCACAAGAAATTACTAATAAAAATGTTTTCATATTCCTCACCGCCTAACGAAATTCTGTTTGAGTATATAATAATATAAAATATAAACTTTGTCAACAATTAAACGAAATAATGTTTGCGATATTCTTGGAAATGCAAACATTATTGCTTGGTATTGTGTTATGGTTTTGATTATCACTTTAAAAGTATAATCATAAAAATTGGCGGTTAATTCTATAATAAGTTTGTCGTTAATATGTTCATAGTATTTTAGAATGTAAGAATTTAAGAATAAAAATAATACACGCCTTACAATGCACATCCAGTTAAAAAAATAAAGGATTGTTCGTAAGACGTGATAAATCAGCAGTTGCTTTATGTTATAAAATAGTAAATGATAATGTTCTTAAATTTCATTATCATCCATAATATCAAGCTTTCGTTTCCAGTAACGTGAGTAAATAGCACCTAAAGGATTATGTGCTAAAAGGCGGTCCTTTACAACTAAGTTAGTAACCGGACCGGCAGCGTTCATATTGAAAATAGCATCGTGACCAACGCAAAGACCAGCAGATATGTAAAGTTCTACGCCTTTTTCTGCTAAGAGTTTAGCCTGAAATTTAGGATTACACATGGCTTCATGATTTAATTCTGGTTTAACTTGTTTTAAATCAAGTTCTTTTTTAGGGAAGCTGCAATTTTTGCAGCAAACACTGTAGAATTCAAAGCCTTGTTTAGTAAAATACTTTGCAATATAACGTGCTTCTTCATTTAGGCCTATACAAAAAGACATTCCTAGTTTTTTATAACCCATAGCTTTAGCGAATTCTGCTGTTTCCTGCAAGCGGCAAATGTTACTGTAAAAAGTACCTTCAACATAGGCTGCAGCGTGCATAATTTTCAATTCTTCTTCTGTATAGGCTTTTTTGATTTCTTCTTGAGGGATACCGGTACAGTTAATTCCTTTAGTATAACAAGCGTGAGTAGGGCAGTTAGCACAATCACATTTCATAGCAGATTCTCCTCCTTAATGTTACTTGAATTTATTTTAGCATAAATAATAAAATTAGAAAGTATAATTTAGTAGGTATTAGAGAAGGTTATCAAAAATAAGAAAAAACATGAAGTGTGTTTAGATGGATTGTTTTGGTACAATTTTATTTTTTGTGAAAATACTTGCATTATAGCAAAAGTAATGATATAATAACAAGGCTTGTATATATTATATATACTTCTTCTGCTCCCAATAAAGGGGGCCAAAGTCCAAAGGAGGAGGTGATTTCGTGAAAGCATACGAAGTCATGTACATCGTTAAACCCGTTGAAGAGGAAGCTTGCGAAGCAGTTATTGCTAAGTTTGAAAACCTCATCACTGCAAACGGTGGTAATGTAGAAAAAACCGATCGTTGGGGCAAAAAACGCCTAGCTTATGAGATTCAAGACCTGAGTGAAGGTATCTATGTTCTCGTAACCTTCCAGGCTGAAGACGCTGTTGTTAAAGAACTTGATCGTGTTATGAAAATTACCGATGAAGTACTGCGCCATATGATTATCAGAAAGGGTGAATAATCAATGAATAGGATTATTCTTTTAGGCAGACTTACTAGAGATCCAGAAGTCCGTTATACATCTACTGCCAAAACTGTTTGTCAGTTTACTCTTGCAGTAGATAGACCTTTTACCAATCAAGATGGGCAAAGAGAAGCCGATTTTATCCCTGTTGTTATTTGGGGTAAACAGGCTGAAACATGCGGTAACAGTCTCACCAAAGGGCAGCGCGTTATTGTTGAAGGACGCCTGCAGATCCGTAGTTATGATGCTAAAGATGGCAGCAAACGCTGGGTAACTGAAGTAATCGCTGATCGCTTTGAGTTTATTGAGCGTAGGGCTGACTCTATCAGTGCACATAACAATCAAAATCAAACTGCTAATACTGCATCAAACTCTGGTGCAATGGAAGGTTTTGGTAATGCGGTTCCCTTTGAGGAGGAAATTCCATTCTAATTTTCAAGGGAGGTTATGCAATGAAACGTGAAAGAGGCAGAAGACCCAGAAGAAAAGTTTGCAGCTTCTGTGTTGATAAAGTTGAAGAAATCGACTATAAGGATGCAGCTAAACTGCGCCGTTATATTACTGAACGTGGCAAAATTTTACCGCGTCGTATTTCCGGCACCTGTGCTAAGCATCAACGCCAACTGACCGTAGCAATCAAACGCGCTCGCTGCGTTGCTTTGCTGCCGTTTACCTGCGAATAATTTCGGGTAACGAATTTTATAAAACCCCACAGCCGTATGGTTGTGGGGTTTTATTCTATCTTTATAATATACTTATATCAACAAAATTGCTTATCTATATATTGACGTGTTATAATATATTAAATCAAGAATGAGGTGATAGCTATGAAAAAGTCTTTGTCAGTTTTTTTTATGACTGTTGTATTTACTGTAATATCTACTATAACTGCTTTAGCATATAATCCTGGACAGCGTACTTATCAGCTTTTAGGACAGACGTTGAATAGTGATAAGCATCCTGTACATCTTGTAGTTACACAGACTATAGATATGCGAGATGTTTTGACTGCTGAAGCTTATGCTAAACTGCCGTCTGCACAGAAGATACGCACTAATCGTACAGAATATAATGAAGCCAAGGGTATAAATGCTGAACGTATAACAACTACTGATGGTGATGGTAAGATAATAAAAGATACAGTAAGCTTTGTACGTGGAGGCTATTGGTATACGATTGATTATGCTAACAAAACTTATGACCGTATTCCTGAACTCCCAGGTATGAGTATAGCTTTTGCTGAGACTCTTGTAAGTTGGTTTAACAATAGACCAGAGATGGGTAATGATCCTGTTACAGGTTACGACTTTGATAAAATGACTAAAGGTAATAATACTTTGAGTTTCTACTATACAAAAGATACTGCTGAATGGAAAGGTTATGAAGTAAGTTATCTGCCAGTTTTTTCTGTAGTTGAAGTCTCTGATATAGTAGATGAAGCAACTGCTTTTGCTTTGCCTCCTGCAGATTTTAAACAGGTAGCTGATCCAGCAATGCGTAATTATGCAAACAGGCTTATGCAGAGAAGATAAAATTGTAAAATGTGGTAGATTAATTGAGCTGATATCTGATTGTTGTTTATATTATCAGCTCAATTGGCTGCCTCTTTTTAGTTGCATTAAAATAATGTATATTGTAA
>CAZQQK010000068.1:0-8908 GCA_964595445.1 uncultured Phascolarctobacterium sp. | reverse complement strand
CCGATATGAAGACCCTGTGGAGCCAACTGGTATTCACATTCTAATTTGATTCATAAGGGTTTAGCTAAAAGTTAATTGTATATGTGTCAGAAAAAGAGAATGGCGTAAGCCGTTCTCTTTTTTGCATATATATACCGACTTTCAGTACATGACTTATTGGAATTTAGCACTATTTTTGTTATAATGATAAAGAGAGTTCAAAGGAGGAAGTGCCATGAAAATAGAGTTTACCAAAATGCACGGTGCAGGCAATGATTATGTTTATGTAGACTGCACTAAAGAAATGCTGCCTAATCCGGGTGCAGTTTCTGAATATCTGAGTCACAGACGCTTTGGCATTGGCAGTGACGGTTTAATTTGTATCTGTAAATCTGAAACAGCAGATTTCAAAATGCGGATGTTCAATGCTGACCGCAGCGAGGGCAAAATGTGCGGTAACGGCGTGCGCTGCGTAGCAAAATTTGTTTATGACAAAGGCTTGACCGATAAAACAACTATTACACTGGAAACACTTTCCGGTATCAAAACTATTGAAATGGTTTTAGAAGACGGCAAGGTTGTGGGTGCAAAGGTAGATATGGGAAAACCTGTTTTTAAGGCTTCAGAAATTCCCATGAGCTGCGATCATTATATTTTTGTTGATCAAGGACTGGTGCTTAACGATAATCATGATGATGTAACCAAAGAAAAGGTTGTTTATAACGGCACAGCAATTTCTATGGGCAATCCGCATTTTGTAACCTTTGTGGAAGATGTGGACAGCCTGAATCTGGAAGAATTAGGGCCGCATTTTGAGCATCACAAGCTTTTCCCCGAGGGAGTAAATACTGAATTTGTCCAAGTGCTGGATGAAAATACAGTTAAATTCCGTGTATGGGAACGCGGCAGCGGTGAAACATGGGCTTGCGGAACTGGTGCAAGTGCTGTTTGTGCAGCCTGCAATATGCTCAGCCGTGCAGGCAAACGTGGTGAACCGCTGAACGTTTACTGCAAAGGCGGTCTTTTAAAAGTTACCTATGAAAAAAATGACCATATAACTTTAGAAGGCAATGCTGTGGCTGTTTTTGACGGAGTAATAGATATTCCCGAAGACATTATTAATAACTGAACAAACTGGTATTTTGCTGGTCTGTAATAAATTTCAATTTTTTAGTGGGGGTTTTTTAATGGCGTTTGTAAACGAAAACTATTGTAATTTAAAAGAAAGCTATCTTTTTGCAGATATTGCACACAAGGTTAATGCCTATGCTGCTGCTCATCCAGATAAGAAAATTATTCGCTTGGGCATTGGCGATGTTACTCTGCCTTTAGCACAATGTGTTGTTGATGCAATGGCTAAGGCTGTTGCAGAAATGGGCGTAAAGGAAACCTTTCGCGGTTACGGCCCTGAGCAGGGTTATGATTTTTTGCATGAAGCCTTAGTAAAATATTACAATTCCTTTGGCGTGAATTTGGCAAGTGATGAAATTTTCATCAGTGACGGTGCTAAAAGCGACTGCGGCAATATTACTGATATTTTCAGCAATGCCAATACTATTCTGATTCCTGATCCTGTATATCCTGTGTATTTGGATACCAACGTTATGTGCGGACGCAAGATTATTTATATGGAAGGCAAACCGGAAAACGACTTTCTGCCTATGCCTGATGACAGCGTAAAAGCAGATGTAATTTATCTTTGCTCCCCCAACAATCCTACTGGTGCCGCTTATACCAAGGAACAACTGGAAGTATGGGTTGCTTATGCTTTGAAAAACGATGCAGTAATTCTTTATGATGCAGCTTATGAAGCTTTTGTAACCAATCCGGAAATTCCCCGCAGTATTTTTGTAATCGAAGATGCAAAGAAATGTGCTATTGAGCTTTGCTCCCTGTCCAAAACTGCCGGCTTTACCGGTACACGCTGCGGCTATACTGTTGTTCCGCATGCTTTAGTACGCAAAACAGCAGACGGCAAAGAGATGGAGCTGAACAAAATGTGGCTGCGCCGTCAGACAACTAAGTTTAATGGTGTGCCTTATATCATTCAGCGTGGTGCAGAGGCAGTATTTAGTGAAGAAGGCGTTAAGCAGTGCCGCGAAAATATTGCTTATTATCAGGAAAATGCACGCATTATGATGGCTGGTTTTGATAAAGTGGGCATTAAATATTACGGCGGTGTTCATTCACCTTATATTTGGCTGCAATGTCCTAATGGGATGACCTCTTGGGAATTCTTTGATTTTCTGTTGGAAAAATTACAGGTAGTAGGAACTCCTGGTGCAGGTTTCGGCACTATGGGCGAGGGTTATTTCCGTCTTACTGCTTTTGGCAGCCGTGAAAATACTATCGAGGCTATGGAACGCATTGTAAACGGCTTAGAAAAATAAGTCTTATAAAAATTTAATTATATTGCGGCAAAAATGTATACGGCAATACCTGTTTTTGCTTATGTATACATTATATCTGTCTGCGTTGACTTGCTTTTTTATCTTCAATATAGTAAAGTATTATGTAGATGAAAAGTTTATTCATTATGAAAGGTGTGTATTTGATGAATTTGAAGAAATTTTTAAAAGCTGCATTGTGCGGTGCAATGGTTGTAGCAATGGCTGCTGTCGCAGGCTGCGGTAGTGATGATAAAAGTGCTGATTCCGGCAAAAAAGTTTTAAAAGTTGGTATGGAATGTGCTTATGCTCCGTATAACTGGTCTCAGCCTAACGCTGATGGCGGTGCAGTGAAGATTGCCGGCTCTAATGAATATGCTTACGGCTATGACGTTATGATTGCTAAAAAACTGGCAGATTCTATGGGTGCAAATCTCGAAATCCATAAAATTGAATGGGATGGCTTGGCTCCTGCTGTTGTAAGCGGCAAGATTGATGCTTCTATTGCTGGTATGTCCATTACCGCTAAACGTAAAGAAACTGTTGACTTCACTAAACCGTATTATTATGCAACAGTTGTAGCACTGGTGAAAAAGGATTCTCCGCAGGCTCAAGCTAAGAGCGTTGCAGACTTAAAGGGTTCTGTTGCTACTTCTCAGCTCAACACCATTTGGTATGACCAAATTGACCAAGTTCCGGAAGTGACTAAGCTGCCCGCTATTGATAACGTTCCTGGCATGATTGTAGCTTTGAAATCCGGCAAATGCAATTTGATTGTTACTGATATTCCGACTGCTAAAGCTGCTGCTTTTGCAAATCCGGATTTAGTAATGGTAACTTTCCCAGAGGGCAGTGGTTTCAAAACTTCCAGAGAAGATGTTGAAATTGGTATTGCTATTAAAAAAGGCAACAAAGAGCTTGCTGAATCTATGAACAAAGTTCTGGGTGCTATGACAGAAGCTGATTTCAACAAAATTATGGACGAAGCTATTCAAAAACAGCCTTTGGCAAAATAAATGTTCAGAAATTATGGGTGTGGAAAAATGTACTGGCATTTGTTAAAATAATAGTGCGTTAGCCCATTTTTTGGGGCGGCAGTTGTCGCCCCTTTTATTTATTGAGAAACAGTTTAAGGTGGTGTAATTAATGCCGGAAACATTTTTTGGCTGGGTATTATTTCTGCTGCAGCAATATGGCGAGGTTCTTTTAAAGGGTGCTGTTGTTACCTTGCTGCTGGCAGTTGTAGGTACATTCATCGGCTGTATTATTGGTCTTGTAGTAGGCGTGATTCAGACTATTCCGCTGGAAGATAATGATAGTGCAGTAAAAAGGTTCTGTGTGCGCTGCGTACAGCGTCTGCTGGATGCGTATGTAGAATTGTTCCGCGGAACACCAATGATTGTACAGGCGATGGTTGTTTATTATGGTACAATGAGTATTTTTAATATTGATATGTCGCCGATGTTTGCAGGTTTTTTTGTAGTATCTATTAATACTGGCGCTTATATGGCAGAAACAGTTCGCGGAGGTATTGAATCAGTAGATGCAGGACAGAAAGAAGCCGCTATTGCTATTGGCATGGATCATATTCAGACCATGCGCTGTGTTATCCTGCCGCAGGCACTGCGTAACGTTATGCCGCAGTTGGGCAATAACCTGATTATCAACATCAAAGATACTTCTGTATTGAATGTTATTTCTGTAACAGAGCTGTATTTTGCTTCTAAATCTGCCGCAGGTGTTTATTATAAGTATTTTGAAATTTTCTTCATTACCTGTGTAGTATATTTTATTATGACTTTTACTGCTTCCCGTCTGCTGCGTTGGGTAGAAAGCAAAATGGACGGCCCCAAAGATTATCAGCTGGTTACTTATGATCCGATGATGGATCCCTGCGGTGATATACCTTTGCCGACGAAAAAGCAGAAAGGAAGGTATTAAGCCATGGAAAAGGAATTGTTGTTATCAATTCGTGACTTGCAGAAAAGCTTTGGTGAACGTCAAATTTTGAAAGGTATCAGCTTTGATGTACATCGCGGAGATGTTGTCTGCATTATCGGGCCTTCCGGAAGCGGCAAATCAACGCTTATCCGCTGTGTAAATTATCTGGAACATCCCAGCGGCGGTCATATTGACTATCGCGGAACAGATGTTAATGAAGCTTTCAAAAAGCTGACAATGTTCCGTACTAAGGTAGGTATGGTGTTCCAATCCTTTAACCTTTTTAACAATATGACAGTTTTGGAAAACTGCATGGTGGGACAGATAAAGGTTTTAGGAAAAAATAAGGATGAAGCTAAGGCAACTGCCTTAAAATATCTGAAGCACGTAGGTATGGACAGCTATGTTAATGCTAAACCGCATCAGCTGAGCGGCGGTCAAAAACAGCGTGTAGCGATAGCCAGAGCTTTGGCATTAGAGCCGGAAGTTTTGCTGATGGACGAGCCTACAAGTGCTTTAGACCCAGAGATGGTAGGCGAGGTACTGCGTGTTATCCGCGATTTGGCACAAGAAGGTTTAACAATGGTTATTGTTACTCATGAGATGGCTTTTGCCCGTGATGTATCGAACCGTGTTATCTTTATTGATCAGGGTGTCATTGCGGAGGAGGGCGAGCCGCAGCAGCTGTTTACACATCCTAAGAATAAACGTACTCAAGACTTTTTGAGCAGATTTGCTAACGCCTGAAACTTTATATTGTTTATTAAGTTGAACGAACAGTTCCTGATAGAGCTGTTCGTTTTATTTTTCTGTTTGAAGGTTATCTGACACTAAGAATTTACAAAATTTCGCAGGACTTTATATTTTATTGGCGAACTATACAATTAGATATGTTTGGAGCAGCAAGGCAGAAAGTGTTTTGCTGTATTGATGTATAAGGGGATGGGAACAATGAAAGCTATATGCAGCCTGTGCTTGGGATTGCTGCTGTTTCTGTGCCAGACGGCATGGGCAGCTAAGGGGACGATACTTTATGTGCCGCTGGACAATAGACCTGTCTGCCTTGATTATACGGTACAAACGATGAAATATGCAGGCTGGGATATACAGGTGCCGCCGCAGGAGTATATTGCCAGTGCTGATAATTACGGCAAACCGGAGCAGCTGTTTTCCTGGCTGGAGCAGAATGCACAGGAATCTGTTGCTGTTGTGGCTTCTTCTGATGCTTTGCTGTACGGTGGTTTGGTGGCATCACGCAAGCATGAAATACCATTGCCTGTCTTGCAGCAGCGTGCAGAACGTCTTTTAAAATTAAAAAGGTCTTGCGGCGAACAAAAAGTTTATATCTTTACAACCATTATGCGTTCGCCTAAAGCTGGCAGTGCAGCTACAGAGCCAGCCTATTACCAGCAGTGGGGGCAGAAGCTTTTCCGCTTGGGAGAACTGGAGGATAAGCTGGAACTGAAACAGATAAAACGCAGGGAACGCAGGGAGCTTGCTGCCTTACGCAGAGAACTGCCGCAGGAAATCGTGGAGGATTTATCTGTACGTCGTGCCAATAATATTCGTGCTACGGAGCTTTTGCTGCATGGTGTAGAAAGCGGTGATTTTGATTATCTGCTTGTCGGCAGAGATGATACGGCGGAATTTTCTCAGGCACATCGTGAAGCACGCAGTATGGAAATTCTTGTTAATGAACTGCCTAAGGAACGGATACGTTTTTTTGCTGGTGCAGACCAGCTGGGACTGGTGCTTTTAAGCAGAGCCTCTAACCGTTTGCAGTATAAACTGCCTTTAGTGAATGTTGCCTATGCTGACGGTAAAGGCGGACAGACTGTTCCTGCGTATGAAGATGATACGGTGGCAGCAAGTGCTAAACAGCATATCTATGCGGCAGGAGCTTTCCCAGTATGGAACAGCCAAAATGCAGATTTGATTTTAGCTGTAAATACGCCTTTTGACGGTATTACCTTGGAAGCCTCAAACCCTGCTAATGATTATACTGTTGCAGCGGAAACAGCAGCATTTACAGATAAGATAGCAGCATTGCTGGCACAAAAGTATGCTGTGGCGGCAGCAGATATAAAATATGGAAATGGTGCAGATAATGCTTTTGTCAGCAGTTTGTTTGAGAATAAGCTGGCTGATAAATTGGCAGCCTATTCCGGTTGGAATACAGCAGGCAACAGTTTGGGATTTGCCTTAGCACAGGGTCTTTTGCAGGATATGTATGCACCAAGATTGAAAGAAAGACTGCTGCATATACGCTATCTGGATGATTGGGCATATCAGGCGAATGTAAGAATGCAAGCCTATCAACAGCTTATCTGGCCTAATTATTGGCCTAACAGCGGTCTAAGTGAGGAGCAAAAACAAGCAGCAGAAACATTTATTTCCCAGGAAATAAAAAAAATAACAACACCATATTTAGGTCAGGAGAGCGAAACTTATAAATTTATCCTGCCCTGGAATAGAATGTTTGAAGTAAAGGTAGAATATAGTGATGAAAAATAATTATACGTTTCGCTTGGCAAAGCAGGATGATGCAAAGGCGTTAGTGGAAATTTACGCCCCTTTTGTTATTAGTGAAGATAGTGCTGTAAGCGATGTTTCTTTTGAATATGAAGTTCCCTCTGTTGATGAGTTTGCAGGCAGAATAAAAAAGGTGCTTGCAGTATATCCTTATATAGTTTGTGAGCAGGATGGCAAAGCTGTGGGTTATGTTTACGCTCATCCCTACATTGAGCGTGCTGCTTATCAATGGGGTGCAGAGGTAACTGTCTATCTGTCACCAGCAGCACAGGGCAGAGGAATTGGCAGGGTAATGTATAATGCTTTAGAAAAAATACTGCGGATGCAGGGGATTATAACCTTATATTCCTGCATAACTGCCAGCAATGAACACAGCGTAAAAATGCATGAGGCAGCAGGTTATAAAATTATCGGTGACTTTAAAAATGCAGGGTTTAAACATGGTCATTGGCTGGATATGGTCTGGATGGAAAAAAACATTGCCCTGCGTCCAGTGCAGCCTGAACCTGTAAAAAAAATAAGTGAAATATCGCAAAGCGAGATAGAGCGGATATTAATGGAGGCAGCGTTAATGCTGCAATAGATATGGATATTCAAGCTTATCATAAAAAACATTCCACGAGTGCCAAGGCACGAGAATTTCTGCGTTATATAGGTCCTGGACTTTTGATAACAGTGGGGTTTATCGACCCGGGAAATTGGGCTTCCAATTTGGCAGCTGGTGCTGATTACGGTTACTTGTTGCTGTGGATGGTCACTTTATCTACAATTATGCTGATTCTGTTACAGCATAACGCTGCACATTTGGGTATAGCGACAGGTTTGTGCTTAGCGGAGGCAACGACTAAATATCTACCTAAATATTTAGCAAGACCTCTGCTTGCCAGTGCTGTAATGGCAGCTGTGGCTACAGCTCTTGCAGAAATTTTAGGCGGTGCGATAGCTTTGCAGCTTTTGTTCGGACTGCCGTTGTGGTTGGGAAGTATCTTGATGGCAGCCTTGTGTTCTTGGCTTTTGCGTTCAAATTCTTATAGTAAGCTGGAAAAAATCATCATTAGTTTTGTTTCGCTTATAGGTTTATCGTTTTTGGCAGAGCTGTTATTAGTACCATTGGACTGGAGTTCAGCTGCTAAAGGCTGGGTTGTGCCGACATTGCCGCATGGGTCGCTTTTAGTTGTAATGAGCGTGCTTGGAGCAGTAGTTATGCCGCATAATTTATTCTTACATTCAGAGGTTATCCAAAGCCGCCAATGGAATTTGCAGGATGAAGCAGTTATCAAAAAGCAGCTTAATTTTGAATTTCTCGATACTTTGTTCTCTATGACCATTGGCTGGGCAATTAACAGTGCCATGATTATCGTAGCAGCAGCCGTATTCTTTACGAACAATGTTAAGGTTGAAGATTTAGGACAGGCAACAGATATGCTGCGGCCGCTTTTAGGCAACAACGCAGCTGTGCTTTTTGCGGCAGCTTTGCTTTTCGCAGGCATATCTTCTACAGCAACCGCAGGAATGGCAGGAGGCAGTATTTTTGCCGGTATCTTTGGTGAAGCCTATGATGTGCAGGATTATCATTCCTGGCATGGTGTGCTTTTAACTTATTGGCTGGCTGTGCTGATAATACTTTTTATTGATAATCCATTTGTTGGACTGATTTATTCGCAGATGGCACTGAGCGTACAGCTTCCTTGGACTATTGGAATTTTGATTTATTTAACCTCGTCCAAACGAGTTATGGGAAAGTTCGTCAACTCTCTGCGGCTGAAAATCATTTTAGGCATAATTGGCTTAGTAGTTGTTGTTTTAAACATTATGCTGCTTTTGGAAGCTTTGGGAGTGATGAGTTTTTAAGAAAAACAGCAATCGTATACTTCTGCAAAAAAATTTGCAAGGGAAATGCAGTAGTATTTAACAGATAAAAAAGTTAAAATTAAGTTAATCTGAGCAGCAGTTTTACCAGTTTTAGGTAAAGCTGCTGCTTTTACTTTCTAAGATTGTACAGCAAATATGTATTACTGTAATTAGGAGATATTTCTATAAAATATAAATAATAAAAGACCGTACATGAT
>CAZQQK010000067.1:0-8917 GCA_964595445.1 uncultured Phascolarctobacterium sp. | reverse complement strand
GGATTTCAGATCCGCCATAGAATGCGTGAAAGTGGGGCGGCATGTGATCTCTCCAATAGATACAAACCTTGATACCCCGGAACATTGAAATTGTCGGCATTTTCTCATCTCCCTTATTGTATTTATATTATAGCATATTCGCTATTAAAATTAAAGCTTAGAATTAGAATGTCCATAAAAACGTCACAATGAAGTATATATATGACTATGAATAAAAATAGCGTAGTAGCCATAGGAACTGCTACGCTTAAAAAGTTTAACTTTGGTTTAGTTTACTTTTTAAGGTTCTCTTTTCACAATTTTCAGTGTGTAGCCGTACTGCTCCAGTATATCCGCCAGCTCAGAGGCACGTATGCTGCGAGCAGTGAATTTTTTATTTAAGTTCGCAGGGCTTTGACCGATTTCTCTTGCGACGGCTGCGCTGCTCTTGTCGACTTCCACGAGCCAGTGTTCCCATAGTTTTTTTACATCCATAACGTCACCTTAATCCCAGTCAATCGCTTCATGGCTAACTGTTTCGCCATGGAGATACTCTTTGCGAGCTGTAGCTATAGCTTCTAAATCATCGGTTATAGCTATATCATCAAGCATTTCATTAATTTTTTCTTTTACAGATAACATTTTTATACCCCCTTGTTGTATTAGTTATAGCACACAAGCAAAGATAAGTAAACAACTTTTATTGCGATGAATAAACAAAAAAGTTAGCAAAAACATAAAAAAAGTGCCGACAGACAACCAAAAGCATAGTATAATGTAATCAAGGTTAAATCAACAATATTCTATATAAAGATGCTGAAACTATAACAGAAATAGCTAAAACGGCTGGGTTTAAGGTTGTATGGATTAGTAATCAGGTTAATGATAACATAGTAGGACGTATTGGTGAACAGGCGGATGAACAGTATTGGCTTAATAAGAATTATAATGATACATGGATAAGACAAAAAAATAATACTTTTGATGATAAAATAATTGATTGCTTGAAAGAGATAAACAAACCACAGAGCAAGACATTGTTTATAATTAATCTTTTAGGTTCTCACGCATCATATGATTGTAGATATCCGAAAGAATTCAGAAGATGGGATGATGATTTTCTTATTAACGCTTATGACAATAGTGTTCTATATAATGATTATGTAATGTCAGAAATTTATAGATTATTATTTGATAAATTGGCAGTTGATGGAATGATATATTTTTCAGATCATGGTGAAGAATTAAAAATTAAGTTTTGTCATGGAACAGAATTTTTTTATGATAACTATAAAAAACATCCATCTGTGAAGGAGATTGTAAAAATTCCGGTTTATTTTGCTTTTTCTGATAAATATAAGAAGAAATATCCGGATATTATTGATAGCTTAAAGAGAAATGAGTCTAAATATTTTACCAATGATATGGTATATGATACTCTGTTAGGAATTATGCGTATGCCGCAACCTTATTATAATCCTAATTATGATATTACTTCAGATAAATATTCTATGAAACTTGAACAGTTAAGGACACTGCATGGAAGAGTTGAGCTTGAAGATTGTCTATAAATATAGAATAAATAATTAAAAGATTATTATTTAGTAGAAGTAGAATTTTCTTTTTTGTGATATAATCAACTTATGTAAAATAAATTAGTAAAGGAAGTGCCCAAATGGAAGAAGCTGTATTATATGTTGTAGAAAACAATATTGCTACTATTACCATGAATCGCCCTAAGAGTCTTAACTCTATGAATGATGCTTTAATTGATGGACTTCATACTGCATTGGATAAAGCTGTAAAAGATACTAATGTGCGTGCAGTAGTATTAACAGGTAATGGTAAGGCTTTTTGTGCAGGAGGGGATTTAAGTTATTTGAATGGGTTAGAAGATATTGCGGAGAAGAAAGCTTTTATTGCTAAAGTCGGAGCTGTTGCTAAGCGTATTACTGTTATAGAAAAGCCGATTATTGCTTATGTTAATGGTGTTACGGCTGGTGCTGGAGTTAACCTTATGCTGGCATGTGATTTAATATATGCTTCATCTAAGGCTCGTTTTGGTGAAAGTTTTGCTAAAGTAGGTTTAATTCCTGACTGCGGAGGCTTATATTTTTTGCCTAAGGCTATTGGTACACATAAGGCAAAAGAGCTTATGTTTACAGGAGAGCTTATAGATGCTTATACAGCTAAAGCTTTAGGAATGTTAAATCACGTTTATGAAGAAATGGAATTAAAGGATAAAGTATATGAGATGGCTTTACGTTTGGCAAAAAGTGCACCGTTAGCTATTGGTTTAACAAAGAAATATCTTAATAATTCTGCACTAACATTAGATGAAGTATTAGCAATTGAAGAAACTACGCAGCCTTTACTTATGGGAACAGAGGACTGTAAGGAAGGTATTGTTGCTTTTTATGAAAAACGTTCGCCGGACTTTAAGGGGAAATAAAAATATTTACGGAACTGTCACATAAAATATATTGATAGTTCCGTTTTCTTTTGACTCAGGAATAGTAAATGTTGTATAATGATTCCACTGATATATTTTTTTGGAGGATTTTATGCTTGATTTTAGTACGATGATTTATCGTATTCCTGCGTTATTATTTGCTATTACAATTCATGAATATGCACATGCTCAATGTGCAGATAGTATGGGAGATCCAACTGCTCGTTATATGGGGAGATTGACATTTAATCCTATGGCACATCTTGATCCAATAGGTGCGCTGCTTTTAGTTGTTGCAGGTTTTGGTTGGGCGAAACCTGTGCCTATTAATATAAACAATTTTCGCAATCGTCGAGAAGGTGTTTTAAAGGTATCTTTTGCTGGGCCTGCGGCTAATCTTTTTTTATGTTTTCTTGCTGCTTTTTTGATGGCATTTATGAATCGTTTTGGTTTGTTAAGTGACGGTTTATATCGTTTTTTGTTATGGATGCAGCTTTATAATGTTTGGTTTGCTTTCTTTAATCTTATACCTGTACCGCCTCTTGATGGTTCAAAGATTCTTTCTGAATTGTTGCCGCCGGCAATGGCTTGGAAATTTGATAATATTGTAGGACAATATAGTTTTTACATTTTAATTGCTCTTGTTTTTACAGGAATTACAAGCATGGTAATCAATCCGTTAGCTAATGGTTATATGTTTTTGATAAATACTATGTTGAATATAGTTTTTTGAATTTGCTTATGAGTAATTTATCTTTAAAACTATCAGCTTTTGAGGGTCCTTTAGATTTACTGCTTCATATGATTGAGAAGGATAAAATTGATATTTATGATATTCCAATTGTGGCAGTAACGGAACAGTATATAAGTTATTTGCGTGCGCAAAGTGAGTTTGATATGGAAACTGCCAGTGAGTTTTTGGTTATGGCAGCGACGCTTTTGCAGATTAAGTCAAGAATGTTATTGCCATGTATCACTGATGATACTGAAGAAGATGTGCTTGATCCACGGCAGCAGTTAGTTGAAATGCTTTTGGAATATCGCAAAATAAAACGTGCCGCTGTAGCTTTAAATACTATGAAACAGGATGCTGAACGTTTTTTTCAGCGTAAGCCTATGTTTGAAGGTATATTAGAACGTAATATAGTTCTTTATTCTGCGGTAGATTTATTGGAAGCATTTGCTGCTGTGACAACTAATGACGTTACTCAGACTGCTTTTATTGAACCGCAGGCTTTTAGTGTAAAGGATAAAATGGCAGAAATTATATATATGCTGCGACAAAAACCACAGGGATTTATACTTAATGAGCTACTAAAAAGTAATATTTCTGGTGAAAAGGTAGCTGCTTTTCTGGGTATTCTTGAGTTGCTGAAAATGGGAGAGATTAGAATATGCCAAGCACAGCATTTTGCACCCATTTATATTTTTAGTAAACAGGAGGAATAATTCCATGTATCTTGATAAAATGCAGGGAGCGTTGGAAGCAGTTCTTTTTGCTGCAGGAGAGCCTATATCTGTAGCAGAATTGGCAGCAGTAATGCAGTTAGAGAAACCACAGGTTTGGGAGTTGCTGTCAAGTTTAGAGCAGATGTATAAAGAAGAAAATCGTGGACTTATGCTGCGTCAGACTGCTGATGCTTGGCAGTTGGTGACTAAGCCTGTATATTACGATATGCTTTTAAATTTAGGGAAAAAAAAGGAAGTAAAGCTGTCAAATGCTGCTTTGGAAACACTTGCTATAATAGCTTTTAAACAGCCTGTAACTAGAGCTGAGATGGAAGCGGTTCGTGGTGTTAAGGTTGATGGTGTGTTAAACACATTATTGGAATTGGGTTTAGTTGAAGAGGCTGGTAGAAAAAAAGCCTTAGGAAATCCTATTTTATATGTTACAACAGCAAAGTTTTTGACAGTTTTTGGATTAAAAGATCTAAAAGATTTGCCAAAGATGGAAACGTTGGCTGATGACAGTATAATAATTGAGCAACAATCGCTTGCTTTGGAATCTGATAATATAAATTAAGTAAAGGATATATAAGTTTAATGGAAGAACGTTTACAAAAAATTTTGGCGGCAGCAGGTATTGCTTCCCGCCGTGAAGCAGAAAAGATTATTATTGCAGGTCGTGTGCGTGTTAATGGAAAAGTAGTAAAAGAACTTGGCAGCAAATATGATGCAAGCAAAGTAAAAATAAGTGTTGATGGAAAATCTGTTATTGCTGAACACAAAGTTTATTATCTTTTTTATAAACCTCGTGGTGTAGTTACCACAATGTCTGATCCGCAGAACCGTCGTAGTATTGCGGATTTTGTGCAGAATCTTTCGGAAAGAGTTTTTCCTGTAGGAAGATTGGATTATAATACTGAAGGTTTGCTCTTGCTTACTAATGATGGTGCTTTAGCACAGGCGTTAATGCATCCAAGTCATGAAGTTAACAAAACATATTTGGTTAAGGTTCCAGGCATAGTACCTCAGGAAAAGTTGGATATTCTGCGTATCGGTGTTAAACTTGAGGATGGTATGACTGCTCCTGCTGTGGTAAATCTGCGGGATTATGATCATGAGCGAGGCTTTACTTTGTTTGATATTACTATTCATGAAGGACGTAATCGTCAAATACGTCGTATGTGCGATGCCATAGGTTTTCCTGTGCGTGATTTGAAGCGTGTTAAGTTGGGACCATTACAGCTCAGTAATTTGGGTCGAGGTAAATTCCGCGAGCTTAGTGCAGATGAGCTGAGCCAGCTTAAAAAGGCGGCAAAATTATGAAAAAAGTAGCTATTATTGGTGCTGGTGCGGCAGGTTTGTTGGCTGGCATTACGGCGGCACAAAATGGAGCACAGGTGACTATTTATGAAAAAATGCGTCAGCCGGGAAAAAAGATGCTTATTACAGGTAAAGGTCGTTGCAATATAACCAATGCTTGTGCAATTCCAGATTTTATAAAAAATATTCCTGGGAATGGAATATTCCTAAATAGCGCTTTACATCGTTTTACAAATGATGATATAGTATTTTTGTTAGAAAACAATGGATTGCAGACCAAGATAGAACGTGGCGGCAGAGTTTTTCCAGTGAGTGATAAGGCTAAAGATGTTGTAGATACTTTGCTGCGTATTTATATGGAAGCAGGCGGTATTCTTAAAACTGATGCTAAAGTAATAGATATTATTACAAAAGCTGGCAGGGCAGTTGGTGTACGAACAATTAATGGTATGTATACAGCTGACAGCATAATTTTAGCAGCAGGGGGGGCTTCATACCCTGGGACTGGGAGTGATGGCAGCGGAGCAAAGTTGGCTGCAAAACTTGGTCATAAAATTATACCGTTGAGACCGTCGTTGGTTCCTTTAGAAAGTGATTATCCTTACCTAAAAGATTTACAAGGATTATCTTTGCGTAATGTTCAGGTTACATTAACTGCTGATGATAAAAAGCTGGCTTGTGAATTTGGTGAAATGTTGTTTACGCATTTTGGTGTTTCTGGACCTATTGTACTTTCTTTGAGTAATTTAGCGTCAGCAGCACTTACTGAAGGAAAAAATGTTGAGTTGCATGTTGACTTAAAGCCTGCACTTAGTGAAGAAAAACTGGATATGCGAATGCAGCGCGATTTTAGTGCTTACAGTCGCAAGCAGCTGATAAATGGTATGAAGGCTTTGTTGCCTCAGAGTTTGGTACCAGTGGTTTGCGATATGGCATATCTTGATGAAAATAAATTTATTAATCAGATTTCGCGTGAGGAACGTCGCAGATTGTTACAGGTGCTTAAAGATTTTTGTGTACCAATTACTGCTGCACGTCCATTGGCAGAAGCTATTGTTACTGCTGGTGGTGTTAGTGTAAAAGAGATAAATCCAAAAACTATGGCATCAAAACTTATTAGTGGTCTATATTTTGCTGGTGAAGTTATAGATATTGATGGCTATACGGGAGGATATAATTTGCAGGCGGCGTTTTCCAGCGGGCATGCAGCTGGAGAAGCTGCAGCTTGTTTATAAGTTCTTTTAGTTTTCATGTTGTCCATATTTTTGTCACTGGTACGTTAGCATTATCTGTGATAAAATAAAGTGATAATAATTTTATTTTATAAAGTGTGGTTATGTATAATGAAGAAAATTGTTGTTGCTATTGATGGTCCTGCGGGTGCAGGAAAAAGTACAATAGCTAAACTAACGGCTGAAAAGCTGGGATATGCTTATATAGATACTGGTGCTATGTATCGGAGTGTTGCTTGGAAATTCTTACAGACAGGTAAACCTTTTAATGAAGACTTTATTAGTAATCTTGCTTATAATATGATTATTGATTTTAAGCCAGAGGCAAATGTTAATCATGTTTTTGTAGATGGTGCAGAGGTTACGGCTGATATTCGTACACCTGATGTAACAGGCATTGTTTCGCGTGTAGCTGCGATTGGAGCAGTGCGTGAAGCTATGGTAGCACAGCAGCGCCGTATGGGAGAAACTGGTGGTGTACTTATGGATGGCAGAGATATAGGTACAGTTGTTTTTCCAAAGGCACAGCTGAAAATTTTTCTTACTGCATCAGTAGAGGAAAGAGCACGCCGCCGTTACAAGGAAATGATAGAAAATGGTCAGAAAATAGAACTTTTACAGTTACAGCAAGAGATTGCAGAACGTGATAAACAAGACAGTGAAAGAGCTATAAGTCCTTTGCGTCAGGCTGCTGATGCAATTTTGTTAGATACCTCTGATATGAATATTCAGCAAGTAACTGAAAAAATTATGCAGTTAGTACAGGAGCGTATACAATGATTTATACAATTGTTAAGACGCTTTTTAAGATATTATTTACTATAGGATTGCGTTTAAGAATTGAAGGTGAAGAAAATATTCCTAAAACAGGACCTTTAGTTATTGCTTGCAATCATTTGAGTTTGTTAGATCCTCCTGTTCTTGGTACTGCGGCAACCCGTAAGGTTCATTTTATGGCTAAAGAAGAACTGTTTGTACCAATTTTAGGAGATATTTATAAAATATTAGGAGCTTTTCCAGTGCGTCGTGGTGGTGCTGACCGTGCCGCCATTAAACATGGTATTGATATTTTGGAAGATGAACAGGTATTAGCTATTTTCCCGGAGGGAACAAGGAGCAGAACAGGTGAGCTTGGCAAAGCTCAGCCAGGTGCCTTAATGATGGCAAGTAAAGCAAGAGCTGCTATTGTACCAGCATGTATTATTGGTACAGATTACAAACGTCAAGGACGTATTTGGCCAAAGGTAACGGTACGTTTCGGTAAACCTATATTGTTCCCAGAGAATGCTGTAGTTAACAAGGAATTTCTGCATGCAATGACTGAAAATATGATGCAGCATATTGCTGAATTGCAGAAAGGTGAAAAAATATGATAGAAGTTAAGGTAGCAAAGCATTGCGGTTTTTGTTATGGAGTAAAGCGTGCTGTAGATATGGCATATAAAGCAGCATCTGCTTGTGTAAAGGGGGCAACTTTGGGACCTCTGATTCATAATCCACAACTAATTGCAGAACTTGCTGCTAAAGGTATTGTCTGCAAAGAGAACTTAGCACAGTTCTCAGCTGGCGAAACAGTCATTTTTCGTTCCCATGGTGTTGGACCGGAAATTTACAAAGAGGCAGAGACTAGAGAGCTGAAGATTATAGATGCAACTTGCCCGAATGTACGGCTGGCACAGAAAAAAGCTGCAGAAGCAGTTGCCGACGGATATTTTCCTATAATTGTAGGAGAAAAAAATCATCCTGAAGTAAAAAGTATTTTAAAATGGGCAGGAGAAAACGCTGTCTGTGTAGAATATATAAAAGATATCTCTAATGTGCCGCAGCAGGAGCGTTATGGAGTAATAATCCAGACGACTTTTGAGTTGCAGAAATTTAATGATATATTGCAGGCATTGCAATTGCAGCGTCCAGGGGAATACCGTGTAGAACGCACAATTTGTCTGGCAACAGCACAACGACAGCAGGCTGCTGTAGAGTTGGCAGAGCAGTCAGATGCAGTTATTGTTATAGGTGGTCGCAATAGTGCAAATACAAGGCATCTCTTCGAATTGCTGCAAAGGCGGTGTGCAAAAGCATATCATATTGAAACTGCTGATGAACTGCAAAGCAGTATGTTCAGAGGTTGTAATAAAATAGGAATTACGGCAGGAGCATCGACTCCAGACCGTTTAATTAAGGAGGCAATTGTAGTAATGGAAAACATGGATTTTGAAAGTATGCTCAATGAAAGTGAGGAGGTAGAAGTATATTCCGGCAAGATTGTTAACGGTACAGTTATTCAATTGGATAAAGACGGTGTATATGTATCTTTCGGATATAGACATGATGGCTTTATTCCCTATTCTGAATGGTCTTTGACTCAATCTGCTGAAGAATTGCAAAATACTATCCAAGAGGGCGAAGAAGTAGAAGCTAAAGTTGTTCCTGGCAGTACAAAGAGCGATTTCGTTCGTTTGTCTAAAGTTAAAGCAGAACGTGATGCTGCA
>CAZQQK010000066.1:0-9044 GCA_964595445.1 uncultured Phascolarctobacterium sp. | reverse complement strand
AGATAGAACTGTGCTGTAAAAAGGCACGGTTCTATTTTTATTGTGTATTTGCGTAAAGATAGTTCTTTGAATGAAGAATGTGATAAAGTAGTACTTAGTGTTCACAAATATTTCAGTTGCTATCTGCATATAAAAAGCGTAAACTTTAAAATGAAAGTTTATGTTTTGCGGAGTTTTATTATGGAAATATATGCTGTTATTTTACTCATTATAGTTTTGCTTGTGTTAGGTATACGTAGTTATTTTGGTAAAAAGTACTCTGCATATGAGGAGATGCATTGTAGAAATTGTCCTCATATAAAAGATTGTGGTGTACGGTCGCAGAAGAATAAGGAATGATTAAATGCAGTTTTCTTGAAAATTGAAAATAAATATTGACAAAATAGTCGGTAAGTTATATGCTAACAGTATACTTATGTAAAAATAAGCATGAAATTGTCCATGGATTTACGATGCCGCAGCAATGATGTGTTGCCTGTGGCTTGTTTTTTTCCTGCATTATTCAGCAAAATATTTTGGGTACATTTCTGGAACGGTTAAACTGGAGGTTATCAATAATGCATATTCAACGAGGTGCTTGGGCTGAGATAAATCTTGATGCTGTAGCACATAATGTACAGATTGCTAAAGCCAATTTAAACCCGATGACCAAATTATGTGCTGTTGTTAAGGCAGATGCTTATGGGCATGGTGCTGTGCGTGTAGCACAGGAAGCAGAGCGTAATGGTGTAGATTTTTTTGCTGTTGCACTTTTGCAGGAGGGTGTTAAGCTGCGTGAGGCTGGCATTGAAGCTCCTATATTAGTATTAGGTGCAATGCTGCCGGAGGTTGCCGATATTTGTGTACGTTATGATATAAGTCATGCAGTTTTTGATGAAGAAAGACTATATGCTTTAAATGAAGCTGCACTGAGGCAAAATACAAAGGCTAAGATTCATATAAAAATAGATACTGGTATGCATCGTATTGGTGTCCATGTTAGTGATGCAGGGAGGTTTGCTAAATTAGCAGCATCTTTGCCGGGAATATATATAGAGGGAGTATTCAGCCATTTTGCTACTGCTGATGCTGATGATAAGCAATATGCTGCTTATCAGTTCTCTCGTTTTCAAAAGGCATTGAAGCTCATTGAAGCAGAGGGTATACATATTCCTATTCGTCACATTGCTAATAGTGCTGCATTGACAGAGTTGCAGGAATATCAGCTTGATATGGTAAGGCAGGGGATTACGCTGTATGGTTTGCATCCTGCGCATATGATAGATTGTTATAAAGATTTTGAACCTGTTATGACTGTAAAGACGCAAGTAGCTTTTGTGAAGAAACTGCCTGTAGGTGAAACTATTGGTTATGGCAGAACTTATACACTAAAGCGGTCAAGTGTAATTGCTACAGTACCAATTGGTTATGCTGATGGTGTGAGTCGTCGTTTATCTAACAAAGGCTATATGCTGATTAATGGTATGCAGGCTCCGATTATTGGACGTGTTTGTATGGATCAGACTATGTTGGATGTTACAGATATTCCTGATGTTAAACTTGGAAGTGAAGTTACTGTTTTTGGCGGTTATGAACTGCCTATGGAATTGGTTGCTGAGTGGGCTGAAACAATTTGTTATGAAGTTGTTTGCGGTATCAGTCCGCGAGTACCGCGTGAATATGTACGCGGAAATTAAATACGCTTTCCCTTATTTTATGGCTGCCGGACGCACTGCGAAAGGCAGTCCTTTTTTAGTTGTTTATAAATAAAAAAGGTGAAAACGAGCAGATTTATCTGTTAGTTTTCACCTTTTAGCTTTTGTGATATCAGCAAAAATTATCTTTGTACCTTTGTTGACATTGCTTAATGATTTCTTTAGCTTTATCAACATCATAAGCTTCTTCCAGTGCGGTATTTTTACCCTCCAGGCTTTTGTAAACACTGAAAAAATGAATCATCTCATCACTTATATGCTGAGGCAGTTCGCTGATGGATTTATAGGAATTATACATTGGATCTCCAAAAGGTATAGCAATGATTTTTTCATCCATATCACCACTATCTTCCATAATGATAACACCGATCGGATAGCAACGCATAAGTGTCATAGGCACTACATTTTCAGAACAGAGAACAAGTACATCTAATGGATCCTTGTCAGCTGCATAAGTTCGAGGGATGAAGCCATAGTTAGCTGGATAGTGAGTAGCTGTATAAAGAATACGGTCCATCTTCAGCAGACCGGTTTCTTTATCAAGTTCATATTTTACTTTACAGCCTTTGGGAATCTCGATAACAGCGATAAAGTCGTTAGGTGAAATACGTTTAGGATCAATGTCATGCCAAATATTCATTGTCAATGTGACCGCCTCCTTTATATAAAAGCCAAATATATTTTATACTTCTATAATAGTAGTTTAGCAGAGGAATGTCAATTAACGTGGTGTTTGCTGACGTGCAGGATTTTGCCTATATATTATTGCTTACTTTATAGATGCATATATGCGCTCATTATGCAGGCACCTTTGGCTCCTGCCTGTAAAAGCTCAAGCTGCTGATTTTTATCGAAAGTTATTCCTCCTATTGCGTATACAGGAAGTCTTGTGCTTTTGCAGATGGTTTGCAGAAAATTTATACCTCTCGGCGGAATAGTTATTTTGCACGAGGTTGCATATATATGACCAGCAATAAGTGCTGTTGCTCCCAAAGATTGTGCTTCTTTAGCTTCGCTTAGACTGTGAACAGAACAAGACAGCCATGTAAGAGATGATTTTATATCATTTGGCAGGGTACGCAGTAAATTAAGAGGAAGATGCAGCTGATGGATATTCAGTAATTTTGATGTTTGCAAATTTCCATGGATAATAAGTTTGATCTTGTATTTTTTACAGAGAGGTAAAACTTTTACTGCCAGCAAATAATAGTCTTTGCTGTTTAAATTTTTAGCACGCAGGATAAGTGCTGCTGGCGGTATTTTGCAATTTGCTAAATGTGCTATCTGCTGCGGCAGCGGACGTTGACAGCTGTTGCTGTCTGTTACTGCAATATATTCAAACATAAACATAGTCTGACATTACAGGTTGAAGACCAAGCTTTAGCATTGCAGTGTAAATTTCCGACAGACTGCGGTTGTCAGCGATTTCGAATTGTTTATCACCGAGATTTTCTTTTGTAGTATGAGTGCCTATCCCAGTACTTACACCAGCAGAAATTTTGTTAGCAGCAATTAACATGAGGTGATTACGGATACGAGCACATTCCCTGCTTGATACAGTAATAGATGCAAAAGGCAGAAATAGTCTATAGGCACATACAATTTGCAGCAGATGTCGTTCATTGACATCGTTAGAATTGATACTGTTATTGTTTATAATTGGGCGAAGACGTGGACATGAAAGACTGATTTCAGCATAAGGATATTTTCTTTGCAGCAGATAAGCATGCATACCAACGGCAAAGGCATCAAGGCGGAAGTCGCTAAGACCTAGTAAAGCTCCAAAGCCTACACCGCGCATGCCACCAATAAGTGCACGTTCCTGTGCGTAAAAACGATAAGGAAAAACACGCTTGTGTCCTTCAAGATGTAGTTGCCCATATCTTTCTTTACTATAGGTTTCTTGGAAAACAGTAACGTAATCTGCACCGCATTTATGTAAATAAGCATAATCATTGCTGTTGAGCGGATAAATTTCGACTCCGATTACTTTGAAATAGCACTGTGCAATTTTACAGGCTTCGCCTATATAGTGCAAATTACTTGTTTTATGGCTTTCACCAGTGAGGATGAGTATTTCTTGTTGACCTGTACTGGCAATGGCCTGCATTTCTGCTGCTATTTGTTCATATGAAAGACAGGCTCGCTTAATTTTATTATGACTGTTGAACCCACAGTAAATACAATAATTTTCACAGTAATTAGCAATATATAGCGGAGTAAAGAAATTAACAGAGTTACCATAGAAACGTTTACGTTCTACTTGTGCTGCTTGTGCTATTTTTTCTAATAATGGCAAAGCACTGGGAGAGAGTAAGGCAGCAAAATCTTGAGGTGTACGTTCTTGGTGATTTAAAGCTGTTTCTATATCTGCTTGCGTAAACCTATTATAATCATAAGCTATATATGCATCATAAACTTGTTCAAAAAGTTTAGAGTCAATTATTTCCATCCCTTTGTGGTATTGCATTATATCAGCAGTTGTATGCTTATTATAAATATCAGTATTAATTTTGTTGCTTTCCATAATTCAAAAACCTCAGTCATGCAAAAAACCTGTAAGCGGAGAGCTGGCAGCAGCAGTATTTCTTGTACCAGCACATCCTGCTAAAAATGCTTTGCGGCCAGCATTAATTGCTTCTTTAAAGGCACTGCTCATGAGAATTATATCTTTGGCAGCAGCAATAGCAGTATTACACATAATAGCAGTAGCACCCATTTCCATAGCTTCGCAGGCTTGAGATGGACGACCGATACCTGCATCTACAATTACAGGAAGCTCTATTTCATTTATAAGAATTTGGATAAAATCTTTGGTGCACAGACCTTTGTTGCTGCCAATAGGGGCAGCTAGAGGCATAATGCAGGATGCTCCTGCATTTACTAAATCACGGGCAGTTTGTAAATCTGGATGCATATAGGGCATAACAATAAAGCCTTCTTTAGCGAGTAGTTCTGTTGCGAGGATGGTTTCATGATTGTCTGGCAGTAAATATTTACTATCTTTACTGATTTCAATTTTTATAAAATCAGTATGACATAACTCACGTGCTAAGCGTGCAATACGTACAGCCTCGTTGGCAGTTCTTGCACCGCTGGTATTAGGAAGCAATGTTATTTCTTTTGGTATGTAATCTAAGATATTTGCTAATAAACCGCTGTTGGCACGTCGCAGTGCTAATGTTAGAATTTCAGCTTCTGCTTGTTCTACTGCTGCTTGAATAAGCTCTAAAGAATACTTACCGCTGCCTAAAATAAAACGAGAAGAAAATTCATGTCCAGCTAGATACCATTTGTCATTCTTTATTTTCGTCATTTGCTTAATCCTCTATTCCTAAAATTATCCGAATTGTCAGAAGTGCTTGTTGTGCAGCACAAATTGCTATGCGTGCTCCGCAAAGCGGCATAGTTTGACAGTCACTTTTATTATCACCGCATAGATATAAATTTTTGCTTATATGTTTGCTAACTAATTGTTCTGCTTTTCCGAATCCTGCAATTCCATTGGCTGCAATTATTGTTTTTTCTGGATAAAGTGATAGTATTGTATTTACAAGCATAGCTTTAGTTTCTGCCTTGTCTAATGCCTCGCAGATAATATTTGCTCTTTCTAAATAAAGAGGAATATTCCTCTGCGTTAGGCGAACAACTTTTGGGTACAGCTTAGTGTAAGGATTTATCTGTTGCAGGTGTTTTGTAATTGCTGTTGTTTTATATATCCCTATGTCTGACAAAAAATAGTATTGCCTGTTAAGATTGCTGAGTTCTACTTTATCAAAGTCATAGAGATATAGATGTCCTATGCCGATGCGAGTAAGCCAAACAGCTGTATTACTGCCTATACCTCCTAAGCCTGCAACTGCAACATGTGCATTGTGCAGCTTATTCTTTTGAACTGCTGTTAATCCTTTATTCAGTGCATCATATATATCATTTTGTTTATACATTTAACCACCTCCTACAAAGCTGACGATTTCCAGTTTATCAACAGCGGTTATATATGTGCAGTGAAATTTATTTTTGGGGACGAGCTGTTCATTGAGTTCTACTGCTATTAGCTCTTCTTTGTAGCCTAATTCTTTTATTAATTCTTGCAGATTTGTTGGCTTTGAAAGTGTGTATTCTTTTCCGTTAATGAGCATAAGTATTTCTCCTCTCAATTTATTTGATTAAGTAAACAAAAAAGCTCATGAAGAAATTACACCCGTGGTGGTGTACCCCTTCATGAGCTTTTGAATTCTCACTCTCAAAATAAATTATATAGTTGTTAAACACAGTATAGAGAATATCATTACAGTTGTCAAGAGAATATATGTAGTATTAGTAAAAGTTTAAATTAATTATGCAGAAGTATGAAAATGGTTACCCAAATATAGACTTTAAGATTGGGCTTTTAGAATAAAGAGATTTAAAACCAACAAAAAAGTCCGCCACCGTTTATTAGGTGACGGACTTGAGAATAAGTAGTTTGTTAGTTATCAGAACGCTGGAGTAATAGATCCTTTAAAGTAATCTTCGATGAATTTTCTATTTTCATCAGAAGTGTAAATTTTCTTTATTTGAGCTATACGCGGATCTTTTTCATTAGCTTTGGTAGTTACAAATATATTAACGAACGGATTATCAGCGCGTTCTACCAACAGAGAATCTTTTGATGGATTCAGTTTTGCTACTAAGGCATAGTTGGCATTAATTACAGCAACATCAAGGTCGCTCATTGCTTTAGGTATAGATGCAGCATCAAGTTCTTGAATTTTGTAGTTTTTGGGATTAGAGGTAATGCTTGCTACAGAAGTAGAAACATCATTTTTATCTTTAACTTCGATAAAGCCTTTGTCTGCTAATACTAACAGTGCACGTGCACCATTAGAAGGATCGTTTGGAATACCTATAGTTGCACCAGCAGGAATATCCTCTGCTTTTTTATATTTAGTGGAATAAATTGCCATGGGGAAGTTTACAGCTTTGAAAACTTCTACAAGCTCGAATTTAGGTTCTTTTTTCAAGGTTGCAGCTAAGTAAGGTGCATGTTGCATACAGTTGGCGAATAATTCGCCTTGAGCTAAGGCTACATTTGGTGTTACATAATCAGCAAATTCGACAACTTCAATTTTTAAGCCGTCTTTCTCAGCAAGTTTTTTTACATTGTCCATGATTTCTGCATGAGGTCCTGCGGTTACACCGATTTTTACTGGAGCGTTGGGATCAGCCTTTTGTTCAGCTTTTTTATCTCCGCCACAGCCGGCAGCGATAATTGTTAAGACACAGAGTGTAGCTGCTAATAATATTTTAGTTAATTTTTTCATTTTATATACCTCCCTAGATATAACGATATTTTTATAATGTTTTTTACAAGCTTTATGCGCGCAAATTAAGCTTGTAATTATATAATTATTAAGTACTTAGATGTCGTAATAGATTTATTATAACTTGTTTTTATTGAGCTTTTTGGATGTGTAATCACCTAAAGACTGCATTGCTTGTACCATGATAATTAGAACGATAACAGTAGCAATCATGACATCCATTTGGAAACGCTGATAGCCGTAACGGATTGCTAAGTCACCTAACCCGCCGCCACCAAGAGTACCTGCCATAGCAGAATAGCCAATTAAGCTGATGATAGCAAGTGTTACACCTAAAACAATAGAGTGAAGTGCTTCGGGAATGAGTACTTTGGTTATAATCTGCATGGGACTAGCTCCCATTGCCTGTGCTGCTTCAATAATACCAGGATTAATTTCCAGCAGAGATGATTCAATGATACGAGCAATGAACGGTGCCGCAGAAATTGTAAGCGGCACAATAGCTGCTGTCGTACCTATAGAGGAACCGACAATCAAGCGGGTAAGCGGAATAATTGCTACCATTAAAATAATAAAAGGCGTTGAACGAGTTGCGTTGACAACTGCACCTAAAACAGCATTCAGCGGTTGATTAGGAAGAATATGGTCTTTACGGGTTACAGTAAGAATTACGCCTAAAGGAATACCAATTAAGGTGGATAGAGCAGTAGAGGCAAAAACCATGTAACAGGTTTCCCAGAAAGATTTTAATAAAAGATTAAGCATATCAGGACTCATAACCGATTACCTCCGTTTTCAGATGTTGATTATGCAGATATTCTAAGGCATTTTTTATGCCATCACGTGTTCCGGAAATTTCAATCAGCAGAGTTCCAAAAAGAACATCTTTTAACTGGTCTGTATTGCCGGAGATGATGCTGACATCAACATCAAAGTGTTTGACCATACCAGAAACTATGGGTTCGCTGGCACTGTCACCGACAAATGATATTCTAACTAACAGCTTGCTGCCTTCTGTATAGATATTGCTGAGATTCATTTTTTTAACAATATCAGGCAGCTCTGCATTTATAACACTTTTGGTAAATTCTTTAGTTGTTGGATGCTTTGGATTGGTAAAGACTTCAATCATTGGACCTTCTTCAATGATAGTACCGCTTTCTATAACAGCTACACGGTCGCAGATAGTTTTTACAACTTCCATCTGATGTGTAATTAGTACTATGGTTAGATTCATTTTTTTATTTATATCTTTCAACAATTGAAGAATAGATTTGGTGGTTTGAGGGTCAAGTGCAGAGGTTGCTTCGTCACAGAGAAGAACTTTAGGATTGCTGGCAAGAGCTCTGGCGATGCCTACACGTTGTTTTTGTCCACCAGAGAGTTGACTTGGGTAATAGTTAGCACGTTCCTCTAATTGTACAAGCTCCAGTAAAGGACGAACACGTTTATCAATTTCGGCTTTGCTGATACCCTGGATTTCAAGAGGAAAAGCAATGTTATCGTAAACAGTGCGGCTGGCAAGTAAGTTGAAGTGTTGGAAAATCATGCCAATGCTTTGGCGTGTTTTGCGCAGCTGTGACTCACTCATGGCTGTAAGTTCTTCACCGTCAACCAAAACTTTGCCAGCTGTTGGTTTTTCTAACATATTAATACAACGAACCAATGTTGATTTACCTGCTCCGGACAGACCGATAATGCCAAAAATTTCACCAGCTTTTATATTCAGGTTAGTAGCATGTAAAGCGTGAATATCACCAGCTTTGCTATAGTAAGTTTTTTCTACATTTACTAGTTCTATCATTATAATATTCCTTTCTGTGATTTTACTGTATTATAGAGAGAAGTTTTTACAGAGATTTAAATATCTTTTTAGCAGTGCTCAACAAGATTGTATTAAGATTATTAAAAAGAAAAACCTTCGCCAGCATGGTGAAGGTTTTGTTACGTAATGTAAATCTTCATCTGCCGGAATACTCCGTTGGAATTAGCACCGTTCACATTAGTGTGGTTGCCGTAGTTTCATCGGGCCAGTCCCTCAACT
>CAZQQK010000065.1:0-9082 GCA_964595445.1 uncultured Phascolarctobacterium sp. | reverse complement strand
AAAATCTTATAATTTTTCTAAAGCTCTTGCACCATTTTGTGCATTTTTTTCTTTCTTTTTTCGTATACGCACTTCCAGCGGTGGAATTAAGCCAAAATTTATATTCATTGGCTGAAAATTTTCAATTGCTGAATTGCTTATATATTTAGCTAAAGCACCATGTGCAGTTTCTGCCGGAAAACTTACAGCAGGTATGCCAAAAACGGCACGAGATGCGTGTAACCCAGCCATCAAACCAGAAGCAGCAGACTCTACATAACCTTCTACACCAGTCATTTGACCAGCAAAATAAAAACGTTTATTGCTGCGTAAATTAAAGTGCTCATCTAATAGCTGCGGTGAATTAAGATATGTGTTTTTATGCATAACACCAAAACGTACAAATTCGGCATTTTCTAATCCCGGAATCATGCCAAATACACGTTTTTGTTCCGGCCATTTTAAATGTGTTTGAAATCCTACTATATTGTACAAAGAAGCAGCAGCATTATCCTGCCGCAACTGAACAACAGCATATGCTTCTCTGCCATTACGGGGGTCTATTAAACCTACTGGTTTAAGTGGTCCAAACCGCATAGTATCTTCTCCACGTGCTGCCATTTCTTCAATAGGCATACAAGCTTCAAAAACATCATGTTCAAAATCTTTTACAGGAGCACTTTCGGCATTACACAATTCCTGCCAGAAGTCAATATATTCTTCCTTAGTATAAAACGGACAGTTGAGATAATCTGCACCGCCTTTATCATATCTAGAAGCACGATAAACTTTATTATAATTTAATGAATCAGCTGTAACAATCGGAGCAGCAGCATCAAAGAAATGTAGATAATTCTCTTGTACCAACGATTGAATATTGGCTGACAAAGCAGTTGATGTAAGCGGTCCACTGGCAACGATTACTATTCCCTCCAAGCTTTGTAAATCTGTTACTTCTTCATATACTATTGTTACTAAAGGATTATTACGTACTGCATCTGTTACAGCAACAGCAAATCCTTCTCTATCTACAGCCAAAGCTCCGCCAGCTGGAACTTGATGTTTATCAGCTTGTTCCATAATAAGAGAACCTAAACGACGCATTTCCTCTTTCAGTAAGCCAACAGCATTTTCAATATTAGCTGCACGCAGAGAATTACTGCATACAAGTTCAGCAAAATAATCTGTTTTATGTGCTTCGTCACGTTTTATAGGACGCATCTCATGTAAAATAACCGGTATACCACAACGTGTAAGCTGCATAACTGCTTCACAGCCGGCAAGTCCGGCACCAACTACATGCACAGGATTAATTGACATTTATTTTATAACCTCTTTCTTCTTTTTAGATGCTGTTTTTCCTTTCGTTGTAACAGTTGTTTGTGCATCCACTGCACGGATTGGACGTGCATTTGCACATTCAGGATTAAGACAGTATTTTTTCTTTCTACCATTACGTTCAGCATGTTCAACTAACATACCGCCACACTTAGAACATTTTTCTTCTAATGGTCTATCCCATACTGTAAAATCACATTCAGGATAGTTAGCACATCCATAAAATACTTTTCCAGTCTTTGTTCGGCGTTCAATAATATCAGTACCACACTTTGGACAGTTTACCCCAGTTTTTATAAGAATAGGCTTAGTGTTACGACAATTGGGGAAACCAGAACAAGCATAAAACTTACCAAATTTTCCTTCACGTATGACCATATAATGCTCATGACATTTATCACAAAGGATATCAGTCTTTTCTGGCTCATAAGGCACATCTGGAAAATCTTCTTCAGCATTTTTCATATCTTCTGAAAAAGGTGTATAAAATTCATGCAGTGTCTGTACTCTTGTTGTTTTATGTTCTGCAATTTCGTCCAGACGTTCTTCCATTTGAGCTGAAAAAGGTATACTTATAAGCCCTTGGAAATATTGTGTCAACATAGCAACAGTCATACGACCTAATTCTGTTACAAGAAGTTTTTTGCCTTCTTTAACAACATATCCTCGATTTATAATTGTTACAATAGTAGGCGCATAAGTACTAGGACGTCCTATACCTTTATCTTCAAGTTCTTTTATCAACGTTGCTTCCGTAAAATGAGCCGGAGGTTCTGTAAAATGCTGCTCTGCTGGCATCACTTTATGTAAAAGCAATTCACTTTCGGGCACAATATAAGGCACTGCAACATCTTTTTCCTCATCAGCAAATTTTCCTGCTAACTTAAGAAAACCAGGAAATTTAAGTACTGAACCAGTTGCACGAAGCTGATAATCATCTGCTCCTATAAGCAAAGTAGTAACATCAAAAACAGCATCAGACATTTGACTTGCTACGGCACGGTTCCAAATCAAAGAATATAGTTTCAGCTGATCTTTGGTCAAATATTGCATCATTTCTTCTGGTGTACGCAAAGCACTTGTAGGACGAATAGCCTCATGTGCATCTTGAGCATTCTTTTTCGTACTGTAATGATTAACTCTAGGTGCACAATACTCACTGCCAATATTTTGCTTAATATAATCTCTAATTTCTGTAACTGCAATATCTGCTAAACGTACAGAGTCTGTTCTCATATAAGTAATCAAACCAACAGAAGATTTTCCTAAGGAAACACCCTCGTACAGCTGCTGAGCCAGCATCATTGTCTTTTTGGCACTAAAATTCAGCTTTTTATTAGCTTCCTGCTGCAGGCTGGAAGTAGTAAAAGGCGGAACAGGATGACGTTTGCGTTCTTTTTTTGTCGCTTCTTGTATAACATATTTAGCTTTATTTAAGGCCGATTCCGCTTTCTTTGCTTCTGCTTCATTATGCAGTTCAAGTTTTTTCCCTTTAAATTTTACGGCATCTGCCTCAAAAAGCAAAGCTTTGGCATGCTCTCTTAATTTAACCCTAAGTGTCCAATATTCTTCCGGTATAAAGTTTTCAATTTCTTTATCACGGTCAGCAACTATTTTTACAGCCACAGACTGTACCCTGCCTGCACTAAGTCCCTTACGGTGAAATTTACGCCATAACAACGGACTAAGCTGATAGCCGACAATGCGATCCAGAATACGCCGTGCCTGCTGAGCATCCACCATATCCATGTCGATAGAACGCGGATGTTTTATAGCATCTTTAACAGCATTACCAGTAATTTCATGGAATTCAATACGGCAGTTTTTATCTGGAGTAATACCTAAAATATGTGCTAAATGCCAGCTTATTGCTTCCCCTTCACGATCAGGGTCAGTTGCAAGATAAATTTTATCTGCTTTTTTGGCAGCAGCCTTCAATTCTTTGATTAAGGCTCCTTTTCCACGTATATTAATGTATTTCGGTTCAAATTCATTATCAATATCTACACCTAAAGTACTTTTTGGCAAATCACGCAAATGCCCCATAGATGCTTTAACTGTATATGTTTTTCCTAAAAATTTTTCTATTGTTTTAGACTTAGTAGGAGATTCTACAATTACAAGATTTTTTGTCATTAAACTTCCCCCTATGTTCGGTAATAGCGCTGCGTCTGATCTACAGCAACCAAACCTGCTGCCTGCAATTCAAGCAATTCCATACTTACAGAAGCAAAGTCTGCTTTGCTTTTTTCTGTTAAACTTTCAAGAGAAAGAGCCCCAGCCTGCAATAAAGCAAGCAGCTTTGCTCCTAACTCTGTCGTCTTTATTACAATACGTTTAGATTGCTCCTGTTCAGCACAATCAAAAATAGTAGGCTGATGCAGGTGAGATTGTATATTCTGCTGCCAACATTGTATATCTTCTAAAATATCCTGTGGTGTATCAACTAATTTTGCACCATTTCTTATAAGTTCATGACAACCAATACTGCTGCCATCAAATATATTACCTGGAACACAATAAACTTCACGTCCTTCATCAGCAGCAATATTAGCAGTAATTACTGCACCACTGCGTTTTCCAGCTTCTGCAACCAAAACCGCTTGAGATAACCCAACAATAATGCGATTTCGAGCAGGAAAGTTATTAGCTAAAGGCTGTACCCCCGGCGGATATTCTGTAACTAATGCACCATTACGTATAATACTGTTGAATAAAGCTTTATTTTCTGACGGATAAACAACATCTAGTCCACAACCAAGAACTGCTACTGTTTTCCCTCCAACTTGTAAGCAAGCCTTATGGGCTGCTGTATCTATTCCTCTAGCCCCACCACTGATAATAGGTATTCCATTACGTGTAAGCATTGCTGCAAACATAGAAGCTACTCGCAACCCATACTCTGTACAATTACGTGACCCAACTATAGAAAAAGCATAAGAACACTGCGGCAATTCACCTTTAACGTATAATACTAAAGGTGCATCAGCAATCTGTCTTAAAGATTCAGGGTAATCAACATCATAAATGGATATCAACCTTACACCATTTTGTTGGCAGAAATAATCTAACCTTTGCGGTAAATTTCTGTCACGATTTGTAATATAACTATCTATTGCCTTGGGAGTACAAATACCAGTTGCAGCTAAAGAAGCAGCATCTGCTTCAAATACTGCCCTTGCACTTCCCCAAAGCTTCACTAATGCAGCGATTCTTCTACGTCCTAAACCAGGAACAACAGCACAGGTAGCTGCTAAATATAAAGTGTCCATAAAGTCATACTCCTTCTGTTTTTCTTACATGATTATGCAGTCAGAGCGAAACTTCATGCCACAGTCTTCATAATATGTGATTTTCTTACATTATAATGACGATTTTCTTATTGGTCAAGTATTTTACTTTATAATCAAAAACAGCAGGTTCTTAACCCTGCTGTCTATACTGTTCTTTTAATTGCTGCAAAATATAATTAGTTATCTGCTGTGCAGCTAAAGGATGTGCATGATTTTTTTTATGTATTTCAGACAACGGCAATTTTTCACTATATCTCTGCTCAACATATTGTACAAGCTCTGCTATGTTATTGGCGACAAAAGCTCCGCAGTTTTTTTGCAGAAAAATTGCGTTCCCTTCCTCCTGCCCTGGCAAAGGCTTATAAATAACTATATCAAGCTCTGATACTAACGCTTCTGCCGAAGTCAAACCTCCAGCTTTAGTAATAATTATATCTGCCGCTGACATCAACTGCGGCACATCTTCACGAAAACCGTATATTTCCATAACATTTCCGTATTTACTATGCAAAGAGGCTGCCATTTTTTCGTTATGCCCTGTAACAGCCACAAAACGCATATTCTTGAATTTATCTACATTCAAAGCATCAATAATTTTTTCCATTGGCAGCAATCCTTCGCCGCCCCCCATTAAAAGACAAACTTTTTCATTGTTTTGCCATCCCAATGATTCACGACACTGCTTTTTATTATTATTCAAAAACTGTTTACGAACAGGAATCCCATAAGCAAATACTTTAGCTGTTTTATCGAGCTTAGAACACAGTAATTTATCAGCAATAAAATATGTATCTACCCCATCACATATCCACCACCGGTGAATAGTAAAATCAGTTATCACTGCACCCAACCATAAATTAGGATGTTCTTTTTTATAGTATCCGATAATTCCTGCTGGTGTAGCATGAGTAGCTATTACTGCATCAGGTTTTATATTTTCCAGATAATCATTGCCAAGATATGCTAAAAAACGATTTATTATACTACGTATCCACAAAGACCCCCCTTGACTATTGCCCCATGAATATACAACCTTATAAAGAAAAGGACAGCATTTTAAAATCCAAAGATAAACAGCTAAAAATGTACTCCCCAAAAAACGTGGGAAAAAATCAAATATGTTACCATGAATAACTTTAATCTCAGGATAATCCTCTAATGTCTGCTCCAGAGCTTCAGCTGCCAGTTTATGTCCTGAACCAATAGGCGCAGATAAAAGCAATACTGTGTACTGTTTTTCCGCTTCTTGCATCTCAACCACCATAAAATAATCAAAATATTATCTAATTAAATTTTCGAAAGTTTATATAAATCACTACTATTATTTTTATTATTAAAATCCACATTTAGTGTTTATTCAAGATTTTTTTGTGAAATAGCTTGCTATGATAGCTTTATTATTGTATCATATTTTTAATCACATTCAATAGTTAATATTCTAATTGAATGTAAAATTCCTGAGAAATTTTGGGAGGCTTATAATAATGACTAAAAGAAGACCAATTGATAGTTTTACTTTTCCAGTTGAAAAAATCAAAGCTGGTTATTATACCGATGCATATTTTCTGCGTTCCGAAGAAATTTTAAATGGTGACAACTATCATCCACGTGTACTCATGCAGGTATTTGCCCGTGATCATGTTGTAATTTGCGGTACCGATGAGGTTATTGCTTTAATCAAACAATGTGCATTCAATTCTGAAAACATTGTTATTCATTCTCTGCATGACGGCGAAGAAGTTGATGAATGGGAAACTGTTATGACAATAGAAGGTGATTATGCTGATTTTGCACATCTTGAAACTATTTATCTAGGAATTTTAGCACGCCAAAGCCGTATTGCAACAAATGTACGTAAAGTAGTAAAGGCTGCGAATGGTAAACCCGTACTTTTCTTCCCTGCTCGTTACGATATTTATCAAACTCAGGAATCTGATGGTTATGCAGCTTATGTAGGCGGTATCCGCGGTTTCTCTACAGATGCTAATGCACTTATCTCTGGCAGCAAGGGTTTAGGCACCATTCCTCATGCCCTTATCGCCTCTTATAACGGTGACACCGTTGCTGCTACTGAAGCCTTTGATAGACATGTTGATCCTGCAATTGCCCGCATTGCTTTAGTTGATTTCGATAATGACTGTGTTAATACATCATTGGCTGTAGCTCGCAGTCTCGGAAAAAAGCTTGCTGGTGTACGTCTTGATACCTCTGGAAGCATGGTAGATAAAAGTCTTTGGACTCAAATCGGTACCTTTAAGCCTACTGGTGTATGTAAAGAATTAGTATGTAATGTACGTAAAGCACTTGATGCTGAAGGTTTCAATCATGTAAAAATTATTGTTTCCGGTGGTTTCGATGCTTCTCGTGTAGCCGCTTTTGAAGAAATGGGTGTGCCTGTTGATACATATGCTGTAGGCTCCTGTTTCTTTGATGGAAACATTAACTTTACTGCTGATATAGTCAAAGTAAACGGCAAAGACTGTGCTAAAGCCGGACGTAAGTATAATCCGAATCCAAAAATGGAACTTATTAAGTAAAAAATCATTAAGCAGCAAAGCGGCTGTAATATGTGCCTATTCCGTACATATTACAGCCTTTTTTACAGGAGGAAATAAAAGATGAATCTAAATACTACACCAACAGCAGAACGTATTCATATAGGTATTTTCGGCAAACGCAATGCAGGCAAATCAAGTCTTATTAATGCGCTTACCAATCAATATTTAGCTATTGTAAGTCCTGAAAAAGGTACAACCACAGATCCTGTTTATAAAGCTATGGAACTTCTTCCATTAGGCCCAGTTACAATTATAGATACACCTGGAATAGATGACATTGGTGAACTTGGCAAACTTCGTATTGAAAAAACATATCAGGTACTTAATAAATGTGATATAGCACTATTAGTCATAGATGCTATATTGGGCTTTACATCTGAAGATAAAAATTTTTGGGAACTTATCAGCAAAAAAAATATACCTGCTATAATCATTATTAATAAAGCAGATCTTTTAGATGAAATGCAGCAAGCTATTATCACGATGAATGTTTTAAAATTCACAAAACACTGTTTCATTATCAGTACACAAAACGGATATAATATTAATGAACTAAAAAATGCTGTAGCTAATTTAAAACCTAGAAGACAAGAACATCAACTTTTAGACGATCTTATAAAACCTTACGATACATTTATTCTTGTTACTCCTATAGATTCTTCTGCTCCTAAAGGACGCCTTATCCTGCCTCAGCAACAAATTCTGCGTAATATATTAGATAATAAAGGTATTGCCATTGTTGTTCAGGAAAACGAATTACCTAAAGCATTAGCTAATCTAAATCAAAAACCACGTCTAGTCATAACAGATAGCCAGGTATTCGCTAAAGTAAGCAATATTATCCCTCAAACTGTCCCAATAACATCATTTTCAATTCTTATGGCACGATATAAAGGAAGTCTAAATGATTCTGTACGTGCAGTACGTACATTAGACAGTATTCACGATGGTGATAAAATTCTCATCAGCGAAGGTTGTACCCATCATCGCCAATGCCAAGATATTGGTACTGTAAAAATGCCTGAATGGATTCGCAAATTTACCAATGCAAACCCAAAATTTTTCTTTAGCAGCGGTACTGAATTTCCAGTTGATTTATCATCATATAAGTTAATCATACATTGCGGTGGTTGTATGCTCAATGAAAGAGAAATAGCTTTCCGCAATCAAAAAGCTTTAGAACAAAAAATCCCCATGACTAATTACGGAATTGCTATTGCCTATATGCATGGAATTCTCAAACGCAGCATAGCTCCATTTTCGGACATTGCCAAACTTTTAGAATAAAAATATTTTTCTATTTTATTTTCATCTGAAATTATGATATGATTATGATAATTTCAGATATCAATAATACTAGAATAGAGGTAATAATATTGAAAAAGATCATCTTATTTTTTACGTTAGTTGCAATGTTAGCTATCAGCGGTATTGTTTCAGCTTATGAAAATGAGCCTAACGGATTCCGCAATCTTACTTGGGGTATGACTTACGAAGAAGCAGCTAAACTATATCCTAACAACACAACTGCTTCAGAATATTCATATCAACTAGCAGATTTTCAAATACCGTATTTAGATATCTTTTCATTTACTATAAATAATCCCTTGGTTCATGATATACCCATCGATAATAATTTAATTGCATGTTTTTATAAAAATAAATTATATTCTATTACCCTAAAATTTACTAATATAAATGATTTTGCTACTTTTTCAAAGAATCATGAACATTTAGATACACAACTTAGAAATCTCTATGGAAATCCTACATATATGTTGAAACATTTAATTATTCCTGAAGAAGAAACAATACATACCAACCATTCTTGGTTTGGTAAAAATACAAATATAATTGTTTTAGCACAATATAATCTTTTTATAGACTCTACTAAATACCCAGACTGCTTAACGT
>CAZQQK010000064.1:0-9110 GCA_964595445.1 uncultured Phascolarctobacterium sp. | reverse complement strand
CAGTTACACCCTTTGTAACATGATGAACTAAGCGTTGATCTTTGCCAGCGCCATAGTAATTACAGCAAAAGCCGCACCAAGATAAATAGTAGCCTTAGCCATTACTGTATCCAAGTCATTACCCTTGCCAAAAAAAGCACCGTCACTGCCGCCGAAAGCACTGCCCATACCGCCGCCTTTGCCGGACTGCAGCAGAACTGCGCCAATAAGCGCTATGCAAACGATAACTTCAAGAACCATCAAGACAGTTTCAATCACAGAGCTTACCTCCTCATATTTAATACCATAGTATTTTACCACAAAGCCAGTTATAAAGCTAGTACTTTTTGTACTCTTTTCAAGCATTTTACGGCATTTTCAGCAAAGTAAGCCAACTCTTTATTACTAATACTCTGTCAAAATAAAATTTTCCTACAAAAAAGCACAGCAGTCATAAAACCGCTGTGCAAAATTTAAGTAAAGTATTAAATTAACTTGGTTTAACGCAGATTATAAAACACCTTTTTCCCATTATATTTTGCTGCATTACCGAGATCTTCTTCAATACGCAGCAGCTGATTATACTTAGCAACACGGTCTGTACGTGCAGGTGCACCTGTTTTAATCTGTCCTGCATTAACAGCCACAGCAATATCAGCCAAGGTGGTATCCTCAGTTTCACCGCTGCGATGAGAAATAATGCAGGTATAGCCAGCACGTTTAGCAGTTTCAATAGCATTAAAGGTTTCAGTTAAAGTGCCAATCTGATTTACCTTAATCAAAATTGCATTTGCTGTTCCCTTTTCAATACCTTGAATCAAACGTTCTTCATTGGTAACAAAAAGGTCATCACCTACAAGCTGTACTTTTTTGCCAAGCTTTTTGGTAAGTTTCTTCCAACCGTCCCAATCATCCTCTGCCATGCCGTCTTCAATAGAAATGATTGGATATTTAGCACACAATTCGGCAAGATATTCTACCATTTCCTCACTGGTTTTTACAATGCCTTCACCAGCTAGATTATATTTACCATCCTCATAAAATTCGCTGCTGGCAACATCCAAAGCAATAACAATATCTTTGCCGGGTTTATACCCAGCTTTTTCTGTTGCTTCAAGGATAACCTCAATAGCCTCGGAATTACATTTCAGATTAGGAGCAAAACCACCCTCATCGCCAAGAGCAGTACTTAAGCCTTTTTCTTTCAGCAATGCTTTAAGATTATGATAAATTTCAGCGTTCATACGCAGTGCTTCGCTGAAAGACCCTGCCCCAATAGGCATTATCATAAATTCCTGAATATCCACATTGTTGTCAGCGTGCTGACCGCCATTTAAAATGTTCATCATCGGTACAGGCAGTTCTTTAGCCGCAGCACCGCCCAGATACAGGTACAGGGGCAAGCCGACAGAAGCAGCAGCAGCTTTAGCCACAGCCATAGATACACCTAAAATTGCATTAGCACCCAAACGGCCTTTGTTAGGAGTACCGTCTAAACGCACTAAAAGCTCATCAATCTCAGTCTGACGTGTTGCTTCCAAACCAATAATAGCCTCTGCAATTATATCGTTTACATTATCAACCGCTTTAGTAACACCCTTGCCAAGATAACGTGCTTTGTCACCATCACGCAGTTCCACTGCCTCATGTACGCCAGTGGAAGCACCGGACGGAACAGCAGCACGTCCCATAGCACCGTCCTCAAGGCAAACTTCTACTTCTACCGTAGGATTGCCGCGGGAATCAAGAATCTCACGTGCATAGACTTCAGTAATCATTGCCATTGTTTATCACCTCATAATTATATTCTGTTTCAGCTATGCTTTATAAGTGATTTACCTGTCATAGCTGTAGGCTGTTTAATATCAAGTAACTCCAAAAGCGTTGGAGCAATATCTGCCAAAATGCCTTTTTGCAGCTTATATTGTTTTTCACTGACCAAAATAAACGGCACTGGATTTGTTGTATGTGCCGTATTCGGTGTACCATCAGCTTCAGTCATTTTCTCCAAATTGCCATGGTCAGCAGTAATACAGATACTGCCGCCTAAAGCCAGCACCTTGCGAACAATACGCCCAGCACATTCATCTACTTTTTCCATAGCAGCAATCGCAGCATCCAGGACACCTGTATGCCCAACCATATCAGGATTAGCAAAATTCAGGATAACAACATCAAATTTATCCTTCTCCAACTCTGTCAGCAACGCCTCAGTTACCTTTTCCGCACTCATTTCCGGCTGCAAATCATAAGTTGCTACCTTTGGAGAGGGAATAAGTATCCGCTCCTCCTGCAAATTAGGTTCTTCAACGCCGCCGTTAAAAAAGAATGTAACATGAGCATATTTTTCTGTTTCTGCAATCCGCAGCTGCCGCAATCCCTGCTGTGCCAAAACCTGCCCCAGCGTATCATTAACAGCCGTCGGCGGAAAAGCAACAGGAGCTGTAATTGCTGCATCATACTGCGTCATACATACATAATTAACAGGTCTTACATCATCAGGGCGTACAAAACCACTGAATTCATCATCGTAAAGTGCCCTTGTAATTTCTCGTGCTCTGTCAGGTCGGAAATTAAAGAAAATAACTCCATCTTCTGCTTTTATCTGCCCATTTACCCCTGCAATCTTAAACGGCTCTACAAATTCATCAGTGACACCTGCTGCATAGGAAGCATTAATACCATCAAAAGCACTCAAAGCAGTTTTTACTTCTCCCAAAACTAATGCCTTATAAGCACGCTCTACCCGTTCCCAACGTTTATCGCGATCCATAGCATAATAACGTCCGCTGACAGTTGCAATCCTGCCTACGCCAATTTGCTGCATAGCTGTTTCCAACTGAGCAATATACTGCAATGCCGTTTTAGGGCCAACATCACGTCCGTCCAAAAATGCGTGCACATAAACATCTTGCAGTCCTTCAGCAGCAGCCATACGCAGCAAAGCAAGCAAATGCTCAATATGACTGTGAACACCGCCGTCAGAAAGCAAACCCATGAGGTGCAGAGCTTTTCTTTTAGCTTTTGTTTGCTTCATAACGTGCAGCAAAACTTCATTTTGGAAAAAGTCAGCATCCTCTATCGCCTTGTCAATACGTGTAAGGCTTTGATAGATAATTCGCCCTGCCCCAATATTCATGTGTCCTACTTCAGAATTACCAATCTGACCTGCGGGTAACCCCACAGCTTTGCCGCTGGCTTCCAAAACAGTATGCGGATATTGAGCAAAAAAACTGTCAAGGTTAGGTGTCTTAGCCATAAAAGCCGCATTACTGCTGCTCTCTGAAGCAAGTCCCCAACCATCTAAAATCATTAATAATACAGGATGTTTCATTTTTATACCTTACTTAATTTAAGAAGTAATGCAAAAAGTGCTGTTAACAGCACTTTTTGCACCATTGCATTTAAAAACTTCTGACGATAGCAGCAAAGCTTTCTGCTTTCAGAGAAGCACCACCAACAAGAACTCCGTCAATACCGCTGATATTGAATAATGCTGCATTTTTTTCGTTGACACTTCCGCCATACAAAATACGCACCTTACGTGCAATCGCAGGCGTAAAAATTTTACCAATCTTAGTACGGATAAGGCGGCAAACTTCCAAAGCATCTTCCTGCGTAGCAGATTTACCGCTGCCAATAGCCCATACAGGTTCATAAGCAACTACCAAATTTTCAGCATCTGCCGCAGTAACTACACGAAGTGCACTTTTCAGCTGCATATTAATTTTACGTGCTGTCTTACCAGCTTCACGTTCAGCAAGATTTTCGCCTACACAAAGAATAGGTTTAAGTCCATTCCTATACGCTGCCATCATCTTACTGGCAACAATTTTTTCATTTTCACCAAAAACAGTACGCCGCTCGCTGTGACCAACAAGTACATATTCAGCGCAAATATCAGCAATCATTGCTCCGGAAACAGCACCTGTAAAAGCACCCTTATCTTCCCAGTGCAAATCCTGTGCACCATAACCTACATGTTTGCCGTCAATAGCATCAGCTACAGTTTCCAACGCAGTAAACGGTGGGAAGATAACTACTTCGTTTAAAGTGCCGTTCGTTTCCATAACAATATCTTCTGCTAATTCAACAGCTTCATTAACAGTCTTGTGCATCTTCCAATTTCCAGCAATCATTTTACGGCGCAGGTCATCAAGTGCAGCTACGCCCGGCAGAACTTTTCCTTCCAAATACTCCAAAGAAGCACCGCCGCCAGTAGAAATATGGCTGATACGTTTTGCTAAGCCAAGCTTTTCAATAGCTGCAACAGAGTCACCGCCGCCAACAATGCTGACAGCACGGCTGCGTGCTGCTGCTTTAGCTACAGCTTCTGTACCTTTACAAAAAGCATCCATTTCAAATACGCCCATAGGCCCGTTCCAAACAATCATTTTTGCTTCTGCCAACGCTTCAGCATAAGCCTTGCTTGTTGCTGCACCTATATCCAACGCCATATAGTCCTGATTTAAATGCTTAATATCCTCAGTAACATGAGCAGCATCTGGTGCAAATGCTTCTGCCATAACAAGATCTGTGGGCAAAAGCAGTTTAACCTTATTTTTCTTAGCCTTTGCCAGTAAATCCTTTGCTAAATCCAGCTTATCTTCTTCAACAAGTGATTTACCCATTTTATAGCCTTGGGCAGCAAGAAAAGTATTCGCCATGCCACCGCCTATCAGCAAGGTATCAACTTTATCCAATAGATTGTTTATTACACCAATCTTATCGCTTACCTTTGCGCCGCCGATAATAGCAGCAAATGGATGCAGAGGATTTGTCACTGCACGACCTACATATTCTATTTCCTTTTCCAGCAGAAATCCTGCCGCAGCAGGCAGAAAATGCGTTACGCCTTCTACCGAAGCATGAGCACGATGTGATACACCAAAACCGTCATTGACATACAAGTCTGCTAAAGAAGCTAACTGTTCAGCAAACTCCATATCATTCTTTTCTTCTTTCTTATGAAAACGTAAATTTTCCAGCAGCAGAATCTGTCCTGCTTTCATCTTAGCGGCAGCTGCCTTAGCCGCCTCACCTACACAATCAGGTGCAAAAAGAATCTTCTTACCTAAAAGCTTTCCTAAATGCTTTCCTACTGGTGCCAAAGACAGCTCCGCCTTCACCTGTCCCTTAGGACGGCCAAGATGTGCCATTAAAATAACAGCAGCCTTGTTATCCAACAAATATTTAATAGTTGGCAGAGAAGCTGTAATACGAGTATCATCAGTAATTTCACCCTTTGCGTTTAAAGGAACGTTGAAATCTACACGTACTAAAACCTTTTTCCCTGCAACGTCTAAATCACGTACAGTTTTTTTATCCACTGATTCTTATCTCCTTTTATTACAGACCCTTTTTAGCGATATAAGCAGCTAAATCAACTACACGATTAGAATAACCCCATTCATTGTCATACCAGCTGACAACCTTAGCCATACGCGGACCAACCATCATAGTAGATAAACCGTCAATAATAGAGCTCAAAGGACAGCCGTTGTAATCACGGGAAACCAGAGGTTCATCACTGTAACCCATAATACCTTTCAGTTCTCCCTCAGCAGCTTCTTTCAGTGCAGCATTAATTTCTTCTGCGGTAGTATCAGTTTTCAAGAGAACCGTTAAATCTGTAATAGAAACATTCGGAGTAGGCACACGCATAGCAAAACCATTAAGTTTGCCTTTCAGTTCAGGCAGTACCAAAGCAACTGCCTTAGCTGCACCTGTAGTAGTCGGAATAATAGAGCAGGCAGCAGCACGTGCACGGCGCAAATCTTTATGCGGTAAATCCAGAATTCTCTGGTCATTAGTATAAGAATGAACAGTAGTCATCAAACCACTCTCAATACCAAATTTATTCAGCAGCACTTTAGTAAACGGTGCCAGACAGTTAGTAGTGCAGGAAGCATTAGAAATAATATTGTGTTCAGCAGGATTATATTTTTCCTCGTTTACACCCATAACAATAGTTATATCTTCACCTTTAGCAGGAGCAGAAATAATAACTTTTTTAGCACCAGCTTCCAGATGAGCTTTAGCCTTTGCACCTTCAGTGAAACGACCTGTAGATTCTACAACAATTTCTGCACCAATTTCACCCCAAGGAATTTTTGCCGGATCAGGAGAAGCAAAAACTTTAATTTTTTTGCCGTCAACAACAATACTGTCACCATCAGCCTTTACATCATGCGGAAAAGTACCATGGATAGAATCATATTTCAGTAAATGAGCCAAAGTAGCAGAATCAGTAAGATCATTAACCGCAACAACCTCAACCTCAGGATTAGTAAAAGCTACACGGAAAACCTCACGACCAATACGGCCAAAACCATTAATACCTACTTTTGTCATAATAACTTCCTCCTTGTAAATTAAAGATAATTCTAAAACTTGCACGAATGTGCTTATTAACTTATTAAATAGCTTCTAAATTATTTGCCATACGCAGAATTTCATGTGCTGCGGCTTCGTCAGTCACCAAAATATCCTGACGGGAAGCACGAATAACTGATAAAATAGCTGCTGCCTTAGATTTACCGCCCGCAATACCTATAATAGTACCAATATGCTGTAAATCCTGCAGCATTAAACCAGCATTATTTGTCATATAAACCTGTCTGCCGTCTAAAGCACAATACTGCCCAAAAGCTTCACCCACAGCTCCATCAGCTTCCAGCTTAGCGATAATATCGCATCCAAGACGCCTATGACGTGCCATAATGCTCGCACGACCGACACCATGTACTAAAATATCTGCCTGCTTAATAATATCAACAACTGCACGTACACCAACATCCTCACGCAGAATACTGTTAAGAATATCTTCACTGACACTGTCAGGAACATACAGCTGGCGGTAAGAAGCACCGAGTTTTTGTGCCAACACCGTTGCAATTGTATTAGCCTGTAATTCTACATTGTCCCCTAAGCCGCCGCGTGCAGGAACCACCACTGTATTCGCCTGCGATCCGCTGATATTAGCAGCCATAGCCGCCATAGTTGTACCGCCGCTGACTGCAACTATATGACGCTTGCCATCTGACAGCAGTTTTCCCAAGATATGTGCAGCAGTGCGACCAATTTCCCGTTTAACTACATCTTCTTGATCAGAGTCACCGGGAAGAATAACTACCTTGCCAATTTTCAGCGTATCACTGAGAGTTTTTTCCAAAAAAGAAATGTCCTGCAGCTTACGTACATAATCCGCAAGCTCTTTTAAAATATCAGCACCCTCATCTGTAACGCTCATACCGCTTGACGAAAAAGCCAGCAATCCACTTTTTTTCAGAAAATCAACCTGTGCTCGAAGAACGCGCTCACTCAAGCCTAAGCGTGCAGCTAAAGCACGTCTGCCAATAGGGTGTTCGTGACTAACCTGCCTCAAAATCTGATAACGCTGTACTAAAAGGTCTGTAAGCTCAGGCACAATCTTCTTTTGTAAATTAATAATACTGTCCATCTTTATCCCTCGACACAACTTGTCCCTCGTGGTACTTTTTGTGTCCCACGGACTGAATGATGATAAGCATTTAGTTTACTTATCTATAGGATATTGTAGCATACTCTAATTCAGAAATAAAGTGCAATATATCAAAATCAAAAAAATTTTTCTCAAAGTCACATCAAGTTAGTTTAAGCTAACTACCATTGTTTATATAATCTGAATCTATAAATTTATTTTATCCAGTATTTCTATACCAATTAAAATATACAAAAAAATAGTGCAGCAATATCTGCTGCACTATTTTTATCTATTATTCACAATTTCAGGATAGATATCATGCATAAACAAACGCTTTTTAGCTGCTGCTTCCCACTCTGTACCTGGTTTGCCATAATTAGCATAAGGGTCTATGGACAGACCTCCGCGAGGCAGAAATTTTCCCCAAACCTCTATATATTTAGGTTCTAAAAGCTTAATAAGATCTTTCATTATGATATTTACACAATCCTCATGAAAATCGCCGTGATTGCGAAAACTGAACAAGTACAGCTTTAATGATTTGCTTTCTACTAAACGCATATCCGGAACATAAGAAATATAAATAGTTGCAAAATCAGGCTGACCTGTCATTGGACAAAGGCTAGTAAATTCAGGACAATTAAATTTAACAAAATAATCATTACCAGGATGTTTATTCGGAAATGATTCCAATACCTCTGGAGCATAGTCACTTTTATATCTTGTTTTATTGCCGAGCAAACTTACTCCTTGTAATTCTTCTGCACTTCTTCCGCTTGCCATTATCTTTTGCCTCCTTCAAACGCAAATATCTTAGCTGCACCTACACGCTCCAACGCACTTACCAACATTACACCAGCAATACCGCAGATACACTGTCCTACTAAAAGAGTAGATGCTAATAATATATATGGTATATCCAAAATTAACGACAACCACACAGGTACCAGCAGACCAGGAATAAAAGTTACTGCCAGCCAAACAATCCAATTGCCGCAGCCGTACTTTTTAGCCATAACTATTACAGTTGTAGTCAAAAAACCAACTAAACCTCCACCAATAATATCCGGCAATCCCAAACTGCCCATAAGAACATTACTGAGAATATTAGCCAAAGTAAAAGGCAATATTAAAAAAGGGAAAATTGCACTTAATCCATACAAAGCAGTCGCTATACGAATCTGATACTGACCAAAAGCAAAACTCTGTGTAGCAGCCATCACAATAATATACAAAGCAATACATAAAGCGGAAAAAACTAATTTTTGATTGGCAAAATTTTTCTGCATCAATTAAATCTCCTTTCATTATATCGAATAAAAATATCATTAACAGCAGCCTTTGCTGATAAAAGCTTAAAGCCTATGCTTATATACACAATAAATTGACAACGCAATAAGTGCAGCATCATACTTTGCTTTAGCTTATGCCAAACAAGTTAAGTTAGCTATCCCACCTCTAAATAACATTAAAGCTTTCCCTATTGATTCCATTTTTTGAAAAAATTATATAAAACTAAAAGGATTTCATCTGCTACAGACGAAATCCTTACATTTCAAATACAGCACTGCTTAAAGCAGCACCTCGCCCGTAGTTTTATTTAAAGACAGGATGGTTACGAACTGTCTGTTATTTAATTCTAAAATATTATACTAAATAAAAATTA
>CAZQQK010000063.1:0-9411 GCA_964595445.1 uncultured Phascolarctobacterium sp. | reverse complement strand
TACTAATAGTAATATTTATGAATAACATCAGAGAATCACTTGATTTTATTTCTGAAAATGTTATAATTATTACAGTGATGAATGAACAATCATTAGTACGTTTTAGCGTTATAGCTGAAAAAATCATTTATGGGAGGGAATATAAGTGAAAAAATTCCTGATGCTGTTATGTTTTATGATGATAATTTTTAATTTAACTGGCTGTGGGGATATGAAAAATGATAATTTGAGTGTACAAAAGGAAACTAATGTTTTAAAGCAAGACTTTACTTCAGTTACAGAGATAAAGGACGGCAGAAAAAATGTTTATGCTGTACTAAAAGTTATCAAAGGAAATTATTGGCAGGAACTTATAAGAGGATTAAAAGAAAGTGGTGATGCTGCTGATGTTAATGTTTATGTCGGAGGCGTACTAAAAGATGGCGATTGGGAATTACAGCGAGACATGATTAATGAGTTGTCTAATAAAAAAGTAGATGCTGTTATTTTAGGAGCAGCAGACAGTATGAATATGACACAAACTGCTAAAGAATTACGTAAGAAGAATCTACCAGTTGTATTAGTAGACACGGGTTTGAATAGTCAGGATTATGATGCCGCTTATTTAACAGACAATCTTGCAGCTGGTGCTGATGTTGCCAAAAAAATGGTAGAAATGCTTCGTGAAAATGGTATAAAAGATGATGAAAAAATTTTAGTTGCCATGCATATCAGTACATTAGCAAGTCGTACTGTTTCTGAGCGTTTGGACAGTATTATTGCTAATTGGCATAATATAGCACCGAAGGCATGGAAAATAGATACGAAGTATATAATAAATTATGGTGATGAAAGTGGAGCTGTTAAACTTGTTGAAGATGCCATGAGAAACAATTCAGCTTTAAAAGGAATTTTCGCCTGCAATAATAGTTCCACTAATGCTACAGTTGAAGCTGTAATTAAAGCCAATCGTGAAGATGTTGCTGTTATGGGTTTTGATTTGGGAAAGAAAACTATCATCGGATTACAGAATAAAAATTATAATATTGCAACTGCTGTTCAAAATGAATATAAAATGGGATTTGAAGCTTTGAAAGCTGCTGTTGCAGCGATTGATGAAAAACTGCCTGCGGAAAAGGATGTTAATACTGGTATTACTATAGTAGATAAAAATACATATTCTAAATAATCTATGAAGCTTTGAAAGTTGCTGAACACTGATAACTAGTGAGAAGCAGCTTTCTTTTTGCAAAAAAATACAGGCAATGGTATAATAACATTTGTGTTTTTTAATTTATTCAAAGGAGTGATTGGCGTTATGCAAAAAACGCAAACAAAAAATCAGACTGGAGGAATTCTGGCTTTGATTGAACGCATCGGCAACAAGATTCCAGATATTACAATTTTGTTTATCGGTGCCTTTATTATCTGCTGTATTATGTCAGCTATTCTGTCTACTATGCACTTTGGCTATGTTCATCCAACTACAGGCAAGGAAATAGTTGTCAATAATATGTTGAGCGGCAAAAATCTTGTTCAGCTACTGAGTAAAATGGTTACTAACTATTCGGGGTTTCCTCCGTTGGGAATGGTTATCGTAGCCACATTAGGTATAGGTATTGCTGATGGTTCTGGTTATATCAATACTGCCTTGAAAAAAATCCTGGCAATAACCCCAAAATTTTTAATTACACCTATTATTATTCTTGTTGGTATGCTAAGTCATTTGGGTCCTGATACAGGTTATGTAATTATTATTCCTGTAGCGGCTTATATGTTTTATGCTACTGGGAAGCATCCACTTGCTGGTATAGGAGCTTCATTTGCTGGTATAGCAGGTGCTTTTGCTGCTAATTATACACCTTCTGCTATAGATCCTGTTATTCAAGGTTTTACACAGAGTGCAGCTCAGATTATTGATCCTACTTATCAGGTAAATGTACTTTGCAACTATTTTTATGCTTTTGCGGCAACCTTCGTTGTTATTCCAAGCTGTTGGTATGTAACAGAGCGGATTGTAGAGCCGTGGTTGTGGAAAAACTGCCCGCTGGATGAAGATATTGAAGTAGGCGATGATGCTAATACTTCTGTAACACCGCGTGAAAATAGAGCTTTTTATATTGCAACTGGTGTACTGTTGGTAATGGTAGTAGGATTGATTGTATTATTAATGCCTGCTGATTCTATTTTCCGTGATGACAAAGGTATGCTGGCAAGTTTCAAAGCTCCTGTTATGCAATCCATTGTTTCGTTGCTTTTTATCTATACTGGTGCTGTTGGTCTTACTTATGGTGCACTTGTAGGAAAATTTAAATCTCCTAAAGATGTAACCAAAGCTATGGAGGATATTACTAAAACACTGGTACAGCTTATAGTTTTCTACTTCTTTGCAGCACAGTTCCTCTATGCTTTTGGTGCTTCTAATATGGGTGCATTGATAGCTATTGCTGGTGCTGAGTTTTTGAAATCATTGGCGTTACCGCCGCAGGTAACTGTTTTTGGTATTATTATTTTTGTAGCTTTGCTGAATCTTATTATTACTTCTGCTTCTGCAAAATGGGCTATTTTGGCACCGATTTTTGTTCCTATGCTTATGGCAGTAGGAATTGCACCGGAACTCACACAGGTTGCTTTTCGTGTAAGTGACTCTGCTGTAAATGTTGTTACACCAATGTTTGCTTTTTATCCTCTGATTATTCTTTATTGTCAAAAGTATGTTAAGAGTGCAGGTATTGGTACATTAAGTTCTTTAATGCTGCCATATACAGTAGCACTTCTTGTAAGTCTTACAATAATGCTGTATTTATTCTGGGGCTTAGATATTCCTTTGGGATTACAGGCTGATTATGTTTATCCCCGCAGAGTGATGTAAACTAAATATTAAAGATTAATAAATTACTTTTTCTTGCTTTTATATGATAAGGTTTATTTGAAATCTTTAGAGAAAGAAGGTTATGGTTATGTCTTTACAAGAACGTTTAACAGAGCGTTTTTTACGTTATGCTGCTGTTACCTCACAAAGTATTGAGGGCAGTACCGTTGTTCCAAGTACGACAGGTCAGCGTAAATTGGCTGAACTGCTGAAAGATGATTTGTCAGAGCTTGGTTTGATTAATTTAGATATCAGCGAGTATTCTGTACTTACTGGCTTTCTGCCGGCAAATCTTCCTGCTGACAGCCATAAAGTTCCTGTTGTTGGCTGGGTTGCACATCTTGATACTGTAAATGTAAATCTTTCTGAAGATGTACATCCGCAAATTGTAAAAAATTATCAGGGCGGCGATGTACTGCTTAATGCAGAGAAGGATATTTACATTAAAATAAGTGAACATCCAGAATTAGAAAAATATATTGGCAGTGATTTAATTACTAGTGATGGTACATCTGTATTAGGTGCTGATAATAAAGCTGCTATTGCTAATATTATGGTTGCTCTGGAAACTATTATTAAAGAGAATCGTCCGCATGGTGATATTTATGTAGCTTTTGTTCCAGATGAGGAAGTAGGTCTTTGCGGCAGTAAAAAAATGGATTTCAGTAAATTCCCAGTAGATTTTGCTTATACCATTGATTGCTGTGAATTAGGTGAGGTAGTTTATCAAACTTTTAATGCAGGCAGTGCTACCATTAAGATAAAAGGTGTAACAGCACATCCTATGTCTGCAAAAAATACGCTTGTTAATCCTACGCTCGTAGCTGTAGATATTATTAACTGCTTAGACAGAATGCAGACACCTGAACATACAGAAGGAACAGAAGGATTTATTTGGGTTGAATCATTGCAGACAAATGTATCTGAAGCAACCTTAAATTTAAAAATACGTGACCATAATAAGCAGCTGTATGAAGCACGTAAAAAGTTTATTGCTGATGCCGTAGAATATGTTAAGGCAAAAAATCCTAAAGCAGGCGTAGAACTGGAAATAGTTGATGTTTATGGTAATATTGCTGATGCAATCTGTGAAGATAATAAAATGTGCATAGATTATATTTTTGAAGCTATGAAGGAATTGTCTATTGAGCCTAAAAATATTGCTATGCGTGGTGGTACCGATGGTTCTTTTATTTCTACAAAAGGGATTTTGACACCTAACTATTTTACAGGAGCACATAATTTCCATTCTTACTGTGAATTTATGCCTATGGATGCAGTAGAAAAATCTTGTCTGCTTACTTTAAAATTAGTCGAGCTGATTACTAAATAATTGTTTTATAAAGAATTAATCAGTTAATCTTTTAAAGCCGAAGAATTTGCAAATTCTTCGGCTTTTTTGTATAATGAATAGCAGATAGAATTAATTATTATTTTAGGTGGTAGTGTGGATGAAAAAAGTTCTTTTAATAATAATGATTTTTTGTCTTGCAGTTTTGACTGGATGTGGGCCGCAAGAAACTAATGTTAATAAAGGGGGCTCTGTTTTATATACGGTAACAGATGCTACTGGTGAAAAACTTAGCTTTACTCAAAAACCTCAGCGTATAGTAAGTCTTAATGTTTCCACAGATGAAATTTTATTAGATATGATAGATAATCAACGTCTTGTGGCACTTTCTGCTTTAGCTGATGATCCTGGGATATGCAGTGCTGGTGATAAGGTGAAAGCTGTTCAAGGAAGAGCTCAGGGAAGTAATTTAGAAACTGTTTTAGCATTACAGCCTGATCTTGTAATTATTCCTGATTATACAATGGAACCAGTACGTGGATTACGCAGTGCTGGTATGAAAGTTTATGTTTGCCATACTCCGGAAAATATTAAGGATATTTTTAAGTTTATCAGAGAAATTGGTACTGCTGTTGGTGATAAAGAACGTGGAGAAGAAATGGCTGCAGAATTAGAGAAACAGCTGAATGCTGTACGCAGCAAGGCTTTGTTGTCAGCAGGTGAGAAACAGCTGAAAGTATTGGCACTGTCTTTTACAGGACCTTTAGGTGTTAAGGGAACATTCAGTGATTTGTGCTATTATGCTGGAACTCGTAATGCTTTGGATGGGGTGGAAATTCCTTATCAAAGTAACTTATCTGAAGAAAAAATGTTGGAGATTAATCCTGATATGATTATTACACCTAGTTGGGATTATAGTAAAAAGGGTGATCCCGAAGTATTTCGCCAAAAGATATTGCATAATCCAACCTATAAAACAATAAGGGCTGTAGAAAGCGGCAAAGTTGTTCGCTTGCACGATAATTATTTATACAGTACATCTCAGTATACTTTGAAGGCAGCAGAAGAACTGGCACAGGCTGCTTATCCTCAGGCTTTTAAATAAGTGCTTGCAGGTTTATATTATGTTATAATATACCGTAAGTTATTTTTGGGAGAGCTTGGAATGAATTATTTAAAAACTGTAATATCTGTTTTTGTAATATTAGCGGCTTTTCAAACTGTTGCTTTAGCTGCCGATCGGAAAGCATATTATACAGATGAAGAAATCAAGAGTTATACTAAAGGAAAATTTGTTGTCTTAAAAGATGATGAAGTTAATTTTCGTCAAGCACCAGAAAATGGTAAAATAATTAAAGTATTAAATAGCCACTCTTTGCTGCGTATTATTAGCGATTGCGGTGATTGGTTACAGGCGGACTCTGATGGAGTTGAGGGATATATTTATGCTTCGCTTACTGGCAGCGCTTCTGAAGATGAACTGACAGATGATGACTTTGTTTTTGAAAATGTTGATTTAGGAACACGTTTTGATGAACAGAAGCTGGAAGATAAGTTTGGAGAAGCACAAAGTAAATCAGTTAATAAAAAGCTTAAACGAATAAATTATGTATATAATAATGCTGTTATTGGTGTCGCAAAAAAGAAAAAAATTATTGAATCTGTAACTATTAAAGATATGTCATATATAAGTATGCGTGGAGTAAGCATTGGAGACAGTGCTGGCAGAGCTGTAGGTCAATATGGTTTGCCGGATGCTGTAGTTTATGAAGCAGAAATAACAGCTTATGAATATTTTTGGTATAACAACAGTAAGCAGCATTTGCGTTTTGCTTTGATTATTGATAAGAACAGTAAGGTTGCAGCTTTTGAACTTGAACTTTTGAATAAATAAGTTTGTATTATATTAGTCTTTGCCAATAATGAAAAATTTATTGACAAAGTTTATCATTTTTTATATACTATCAGTTAAGCTGAGAAGAAGAGGAGTAGTCTGTATATTTAGCGAGTCGTGACAGTGTAAGACGACAAACACAGATGAAGGCACTTTGGAGCTGCAAAAACATATTCATTGAGGCGGACTGCATACAGCAGTCAAGCAGGGTGGAACCGCGGAGTAGAATTAAAAGCATCTCCGTCCCTGTAACTTTAAGTTACGGGGACGAAGATGCTTATTTATTTTGAGTTTATACGTTCTTGTAACAAATATAGGAGGCAGAACATGGATTTTCAAACAATTATCTTGAAATTGCAGAAATTCTGGGCTGGACAAAATTGTATTATGGCACAGCCCTATGATGTAGAAAAGGGAGCAGGAACAATGAACCCCTCTACATTTTTGCGTGTATTAGGACCTGAGCCTTGGCGTGTGGCTTATGTAGAACCTTCCAGACGTCCGGCAGATGGTCGATATGGTGATAATCCGAACCGTTTATTCCAGCATCATCAGTTTCAGGTTATCGTAAAACCGTCACCGGAAAATATTCAAGAATTATATTTAATGAGTTTGGCAGAGCTTGGCATTCATCAAGAAGAGCATGACATTCGCTTTGTTGAGGATAACTGGGAATCTCCTACTTTAGGTGCCTGGGGGCTTGGCTGGGAAGTATGGCTGGATGGCATGGAAATAACTCAGTTTACTTATTTCCAGCAAGTAGGCAGTATTGATGTTAAGCCTGTAACAGTAGAAATTACTTATGGTTTGGAACGTTTGGCTATGTATATTCAAGGCGTAGAAAATGTTTTTGATATTAAGTGGGTTGATGATATTACCTATGGTGATGTTTTCCATACTAATGAAGTAGAACAGTCATTCTATAATTTCCAGGTTGCAGATACAGCGTTGCTTTTTGAATTGTTCGATAAATATGAAGCAGAAGCTAAACGTGTAATTGAACTTGGTTATATTCGTCCTGCTTATGATTATGTTTTGAAATGTTCTCATACCTTTAATTTATTAGATTCACGCGGTGCTATAAGTGTAAGTGAACGTACAGCTTATATTGGTCGTGTACGTGCTATGGCTCGCTTGTGTGCGAAGGCTTATGTAGAACAACGTGAACAGTTAGGCTTCCCGTTGCTGAAGAAAGGGGAGAAAAAATAATGGAAAAATTGCTTTTTGAAATTGGTACAGAAGAAATTCCTGCAAAATTTATGCCTAATATACTAAAACAATTACAGGAATTAGCTGAAAAGAAAATGACGGAGCTTCGTATTCCGTTTACAGAAGTGAAAACTTATGGAACTCCACGACGTATGACTTTTATTGCCAGCGGTGTTGCTGAAGCTCAAGAAGACAGCACAGTAGAAGCAAAAGGTCCATCTGCTAAAATTGCTTTTGTCAATGGTTCTCCATCTAAAGCAGCATTAGGTTTTGCTCGTGGTCAGGGTGTAGATGTTAAAGAACTAATTGTACGTGATGATTATGTATATGCAGTTAAACATTTGGCAGGTCAGCAAGTAAAAACATTATTACCGGATTTGTTAATGGATATACTTACCAGTCTTAATTTTCCCAAAAATATGCGTTGGGCAGATCATGAATTTAAATTTGTTCGTCCTATTCGCTGGTTAGTAGCACTTTTTGGTAATGAGGTTATACCGGTAGAAATTACTGGTGTAAAATCTGGCAAGTTCAGTCGTGGTCATCGTTTCCTGCGTCCTTCTGTTATTGAGGCAGCAAAAGAACAAGATTCTGTGTTGAATGCAGCTAAGGCATTTTTCGATAAGGCTGCCAGCAAAGCAAAAAATGCAGCAGTTTCTGCGGCAATTGGTACAATTGGTGCTGTAGAAATTTCTAATGCAGATGCTTACGAAAAAATTATGTATGATAATTTTGTTATGGTTGACCAAGATGCACGCCGTGAACTTATTCGTCAACAGGTAACAGAATTGGCTGAAGCAGAAGGCGGTCATGCTGAGATTAATGAAGATCTTTTAGAAGAAGTAAATTATCTTGTTGAATGGCCAACAGCTTTATGCGGTAAATTTGAGGAAAACTTCTTAAAACTTCCTAAAGAATGTATAATTACACCTATGCGTGAACATCAGCGTTATTTTCCAGTACTTGCAGATGACGGTTCTTTGCTTAACAAGTTTATCACTGTACGCAACGGTGGTAAGGAACATTTGGAAATTGTTGCTCACGGCAACGAACGTGTACTGCGTGCTCGCCTTAGTGATGCTGAATTCTTCTTTAATGAAGACCGCAAGCAGCCGTTAGCTGATCGTTTGGAAAAACTTAAAACTGTTTCTTTCCAAGAAGGTTTGGGCAATATGAATAATAAGAGTCAGCGTCTGGTACAAGCAGTAGATATGCTGGCTATGGCTACAAATGCTAAGGTTAATAAAGAAAAACTGGAACGTACTGCTTTGCTGTGTAAATGTGATTTAGTAACTGGTATGGTTATTGAATTTACAGAACTGCAAGGTGTTATGGGTCGTGAATATGCTAAACTTGATGGTGAAGCACCAGAAGTTGCTTTGGGAATTTATGAACATTATCTGCCGCGTTTTGCCGGAGATGAACTGCCGGGAACTGATATAGGTCGTCTTGTAGGTATTGCAGATAAGTTGGATAATATTTGTGCAACTTTTAGCCGTGGATTGGCACCTACTGGTTCTCAAGATCCTTATGCATTGCGCCGTCAAGCTCTTGGCATTATTAATATTCTGCTTGATGCTGATTATCATATATCCATGTACAAGGTTATTGCGGGCAGCTTATATCTTTTGAATATTCCAGCAGAAGAAACTAAGAAATTAGTACCGCAGATTGGTGAGTTTATGAAACAGCGTCTGCGTAATATGCTGCTTGATCAAAATATTCGTTATGATGTCATAGATGCTGTGTTGGCTGAGGCTATGAATGATGACTTTGTAGATATTGCTGCTCGTGCTAAGGCACTTAATAATTTTGTTTCTTCTACTGATGCTTCTGCGTTGATACAGGCAGCTGCACGTGTTGCAAATCTGTGCAAAAAAATTGAGGAAGAAACGGCTATTAACCAACAGCTCTTTGCTGTGGACGCAGAAAGAAATCTACACGATGCAACTGTGGCAGCCAGCAAGGAAGTTATTATTGCTGCTGCAAAATATAATTATGCTGTTGTATTACAGGAAGCTGTTAAGCTGGTAGACAGCATCAATAAATTCTTTGATGATGTTATGGTTATGGATGAAGATGTTCGAATTAAGAATAACCGTTTAGCTTTATTGGCAGCTGTAAAAGATATTACTCATGCTGTTGGTGATTTAAATCTTATTGTAC
>CAZQQK010000062.1:0-9464 GCA_964595445.1 uncultured Phascolarctobacterium sp. | reverse complement strand
GAAGATATCTTGTAGATTTACAGCTGTTGTTTTAAGTGCAATATTATCAGTAAATGTTATTGGTATGCCTTTAACTTTTGCAGGAGAGAGACCAGTGTTTGTACAGGTTGATCAAAATTATGATCCATTTGCTGATGATGAGCAGGAAGAAAAACCTACTGACGAAAGCAAGCTGACATTCAAGGAAAAGCTGGCTTTAAAAAAGAAAACAGAATCAAAAGAAGCACAAAAAGTTACAATAAACAATGTTTTACCAGGACATATTTATATTCCAAAAGGAACTGTTTTAAATGTTGAACTTATAGAAGATGCTAATCCTAAAAGTCATAAAAAGAACCAGCAGGTTGAATTTAGAATGATTGAGCATCTTATAATTAATGGTGTAATTGTTATTCCTAAAGGTACAATTGGCAAAGGATATGTTTATGAATCGCAAAAGCCAGGTGGATTTGGCAGAAAAGGTGTTTTGCGCATAGCTGCACAAGAGATAAAGACCGTAAATAATGTCACTGTTCCTTTGAAAAAAGGACTAGAGGGAAAGGGTAGAACTGATGGAGGTGCAGTTGCAGTTGCAGCAGCAGTCAGTCTTATTGGTGGAATTTTTATGAAAGGAAGTAATGTAAACTATCCAGCAGGTACAGATTTTAAGGTAGAAGTAAGGGAGAATACTGATTTAGGTGTAAAAGCCGATGAACTGGAAAGGGCTATGGATCCAAATATTCCTCACGGCAATGAAATTATTATTGATGTAAGATAAAAATATTTTTGGGACTGGATTATTCCAGTCCTTATTTTTCTTTATTTATCACGTTTATTGTGATAAAATTATTATATTATGGATAAGTGTTTGCACTTAAAATAATAAGTATTTTGGAGGCGAAGCTGTGACAACAGGAACTCTTTATTTATGTGCAACGCCGATTGGAAATTTGGAAGATATGACACCGCGCGTACTTCGTATACTGCAGGAAGCAGATATGATTGCAGCAGAAGATACTCGTCATACCTTGCAGCTTTTGAATCATTTTGCTATTAAGGGTCGTTTGGTGCGCTATGATGAACATAGTAAGGAAAAACAGGGGGCTTATCTGCTGCAGCAATTGATGGAAGGCAAAAATATTGCTCTGGTAAGTGATGCAGGTTTTCCCGGAATTGCGGATCCAGGTGAAACTCTTGCGCAAGATGCTATTGCAGCAGGTGTACGTGTTGTACCGCTTCCAGGGGCTAACGCAGCTTTATGTGCGCTTATTGCTAGTGGCTTGCCGACATATCCATTTTTCTTCGGCGGGTTTTTACCAAAAAGTAAGCGTAACAGGCGTGATCAATTGGAACAGTGGGCGCATATCCCAGCAACAATGGTTCTTTATGAAGCACCGCATCGTATTATAGATGTACTAAAGGATATTTTGGAATATTGGGGTGATCGTCAGCTGGCAGTAGCACGTGAGCTGACAAAGCTTCATGAAGAATTTTATCGCGGTACAGTAAGCGGCTGTATTGAGTGGCTGGATAAAAATTCTCCGCGAGGGGAGTTTTGTCTTGTAGTAGGTGCTGGTGACGGAGCAGCGGAATCAGAGGATATTAGTATAGATCCGTTGGAAGAGGTACACAGCTTGCTGGCTCAAGGCATAGATAAAAAAACGGCTTTGGCACAGGTTGCTAAAAAGCGAAAAATCCCCAAGCGTGAGCTATACAATCAATTAATTTCTAAAGGAGAAGGGATATATAATGAATAAACCTAGTTATTATATTACGACACCAATTTATTATCCAAGTGATAATCTTCATATTGGTCATGCTTATTGTACGACCATTGCTGATAGTTTAGCAAGATTTCATCGTCTGAAAGGCGAAGAAGTTTTTTTCCTAACTGGAAGTGATGAACATGGGTTGAAAATTCAGCGTAAAGCTAAGGAAAAAGGTGTAACACCAATACAATATGTAGATGTGATTATTGCTAATTTTAAATTACTTTGGGAACAGCTGCATATTTCTAATAATGATTTTCTTAGAACCAGCCAGGAACGTCATCATAAAGTTGTTCAGGATGCACTGCAAAAAATTTATGAGCAAGGTGATATTTACAAGAAAAACTATAAAGGGTTGTACTGTGTACCTTGCGAATCCTATTGGTTGGAGCGTCAGCTGGATGAAAATGGCTGCTGTCCTGATTGCCATCGTCCGGTTGAAGAGATGGAGGAGGAAAGCTATTTCTTTAAAATGAGCAAGTACCAGGATTGGTGGCTGCAATTTATTGAAGAACATCCTGATTTTATTCAGCCTGCCAGCCGTCGTAATGAAATGATTAACTTTGTTAAGCAGGGACTGGAAGATTTATGTATTACCCGTACTACTTTTGATTGGGGTATTCCAGTGCCCTTTGATAAGAAACACGTTGTTTATGTTTGGTTTGATGCATTGTTGAATTATCTTACTGGCATTAAATATGGTACAGATGATACTTTCTTCCATAAGTTCTGGCCTGCAAGCCTGCATCTTGTGGGTAAAGAAATAGTTCGTTTCCATACTATTATCTGGCCGATAATGCTGCATGCTATGGGTTTGGAAATGCCGCAATTGGTTTATGGTCATGGATGGTTGGTTGTCGATGGTGATAAAATGTCTAAATCTAAGGGCAATGTTATTGATCCATTAGGGCTTATTGATGAGTTTGGTGCTGATGCCATTCGTTATTTCCTGCTGCGTGAAATTAACCTTGGAAGTGACGGTAATTTCTCCCGTGATGCCTTGATTAATCGTGTTAATGCTGATTTAGCAAATGACTTAGGCAATCTGCTGCACAGAACTGTAAGTATGATTGAAAAGTATCATGGTGGCGTTGTAGCTGATACTGGTGCCAGTGAACCTATTGATGACGAGTTGAAAGCTTTGGTAAAAGAAACTGTTGCCGCTTATATTCAATCTATGGATAATATGGAAATTAATGCTGCAATTAAAGGTGTTTGGGCATTGATTAGTCGTGCTAATAAATATATTGATGAAACAGCTCCTTGGATTCTTGCTAAAGATGAAACTAAAGCTGAGCGTTTAAAAACGGTAATGTATAATTTGGCAGAGACTTTGCGTATTGTGGCTATTCTTATAAGTCCTTATATTCCTTCCACCAGTCCGAAAATTTATACTCAGCTGGGATTGGCTCTGCCGGAACAATTCTTGTTAGTTGATGCTGTATGGGGAAAATTACCTAACAATACTACAGTTTGCAAAGGTGACCCACTGTATCCGCGAATTGAGGTTGCTGAGGATGGTGCTACTATTATTGGTGGTAAACGTTATGAACATAAGGTTGCTGAGCCTGTTAGCCAGGAAGAAGTTAAACCTGTTATGGAGCCTCTGAAACCAGAAATAAGTATTGACGATTTTGCTAAGACCGATTTACGTATCGGTAAAGTTTTGACAGCGGAAAAGGTAAAAAAATCTAAAAAGCTGTTGAAGCTGCAAGTGGAGATTGGCAGTGAAGTTCGTACAATTGTAAGCGGTATTGCCCAATATTACAAGCCTGAAGAATTATTCGGACGTAATGTTATTGTAGTAGCTAACTTAGCACCTGCTAATTTATTTGGTATTGAATCTAAAGGAATGTTGCTCTGTGCTTCTGATGGAGAGGGAAACCTGAAATTGGTAGAGGTACCTGACATTAGCACTGGAAGTCGTGTTAAATAAAAATTATCGTAAAAATAAAGTTTGTTTGTATTTTTAATAACGAAAGGTAAGATTATTATGTCAGAAAAGCTTTTTGCGCGGCTTTACTGGCGACCGTATCTGTTTTTAGGCATCAGTATACTGCTGGTTTTGGTCGGCAGTCTGGTGCCTTACCTTTTGCCGCATGCATGGTTGGCTGAGAATTTTTATGGCTATGATTTTTACATGTTTAAAACGATGGCATGGATGATTAAGCTTGCCATGTTTCTGTATATTGTTTGTATAGTTCAGGCTGTTTTCAAAGGATATTTTCCTAAGCTGGATAATTTGTGTACAGCTGATGTACGTGCGGTTATCAGCGGTTATAAAACCAGTTGGACTAGAGGAAAACAGCTGTGCCCGATTTTTACTTATACAGTAGACGGAAAAGAATACAGAGAGGCGTTGAATGAAGCAAAAGGCGTACACGATAAAGATGGAGAATTTATAGAAAAAGGTTTTACACTTAGACTTCCTCGTAAAATTATTTATAATCCAAAGGATCCAAGACAGTTTTACTTGCCTGGCTGTGAGTATTATTCTCGCAGAGCAGCTATTTTTCGTTTTGTGATTTTCAGCTTGCTGTTTTTTGTACAGCTGTATTTGAATGTTTTTATGTATGTGAGGTAAATTATGAGCAGAACAGGTTTATGGGATTCGCATGCACATCTTGATGATGAAGCTTTTGATTGTGATAGAGAGCAGCTTATTTTACAACTAGAAATGGATTTGGAAGGCATTATTAATCCAGGCTGTGATTGTAAAAGTTCAGCTTTTGCGGTAAAGATGGCTGAGCAATATCCGTTTATCTATGCTGCTGTTGGCTATCACCCTGAAAATCTTAAGGATATACCAGCTGATTATCTTGAACAGTTAGCTGTTTGGGCAGAATTGCCTAAAGTTGCAGCGATTGGAGAAATTGGACTGGATTATTATTGGAAAGAAAACGAGCCTAGAGAAATTCAGAAACGTATTTTTCTAGAACAGGTAGATTTAGCTAAGCAGTTTGATTTGCCTGTTATTATTCATGACCGTGATGCACATGGTGATATGTTGGAATTATTTCAAAAAGAGATAAGCGGTGTGCAGGCGGTATTTCACTGTTTTAGCGGTTCTTTGGAGATGGCTAAAGAATTGGCAAAAAGAGGTTATTATTTTGGCTTTGGTGGAACTTCTACTTATAAAAATGCACAAAAGGTAAGAGAGGTATTAGAATATATTCCTAAAGATTTACTGCTTTTTGAGACGGATAGTCCTTATCTTACTCCCGTTCCTTTTCGCGGAAAGCGGAATAATCCGTCTTATGTAGAATATACAGTTTGTAATGCTGCACAGATATTAAAAATGGATTTTGAGGAACTTGCAGCAATATCTGTAGCTAATACAAAGCGTTTATTTAAAAAAATCAAATAATAAAAATCTGTTGTATTGTAGATAGTGTTTAAAGCATTTTTACTTGTTAAAATAAAAGGTTAAGGAGGGTCGGAGATATGCACTTATCAGATGTTGCCCTTGTTTTAGAGGGAGGCGGAATGCGAGGAATGTTTTCAGCCGGTGTTTTTGAAGCTTTTCTTGCACATAAACTTACTTTTTCTTATATAACAGCAGTTTCAGCTGGAGCCTGCAATATTTTGTCTTACATGGCAGGGCAGCCGTTGCGTACACGTCAGATAATTGAGCAGTATGTAAGTGATAAACGCTATTTCAGCTTAAGAAATTGGCTGAAAAACGGCAGTATCTTTGGCTTTGATTTTATCTTTGAAGATCTTCCGGAAAATTTATTGCCTTTTGATTATGATAATTATTGTAAGTATCCAGGAATTTTGCAGGTTGGAACAACTGATATTAAAACAGGTGAGGCAGTATGGTATGACCAAAAGATGATGGATAAGCATTTTATTCCTGTCCGTGCATCTTCTTCTATGCCTTTTGTTGCTAAGGTTATTCAATTTGATGGACATCAGTTGCTGGATGGAGCACTTGTATCACCTATTCCCTATGAAAAAGCAGCAGCTGCTGGATTCAAAAAATTTGTAATTGTTTTGACGCGAAATGCTGGTTATCGCAAAAAGCAGAGTGTGCCAAAGCTTTTACTGAAAACAGTGTATAAGCAATATCCTAAGCTATGGGAAATTATGCAGCAGAGACCGTTGCTTTATAATAAACAGCTTGAAGCTGTAGAAGAATTGGAGCGACAGGGAAGAGCAGTGATTATCCGTCCTCAGCTGCCGTTAGAGATAGATAAATTAGATATAAAACCAGGTAAACTGTTGGCACTTCATGATCATGGAATAGGCTGCGGAATGGCAGCAATGGAAAAGATTAAGGAACTTATAGAAAATAAATAAAATATAAAAAACCATGTTTCATTTGATGGATGAAGCATGGTTTTTATAGTATGTGAATATGAAATTTATTTATTCTTACATAAATTCAAGAAATATTCATGAACTGCAGTACTTTTATCAGTATCTAACTCTGGATGAAAAGCAAGTGCTACTTGTTTATTATATCGTGCAGCTACAATGTGGTTGTTAACTTGTGCTAAAATCTGTACATTCTTTTCTGCTTTTTCTATATAAGGTGCACGAATAAAAGTCATGGGAATCTTGCCGATATCTGCAAAATTTGCTTCTGTAAAGAAACTGCCTAATTGTCTGCCGTAGGCGTTACGTTTTACTGTAATTGGCATGGTCGCAAGATGAATTGACTTATCATTGCTTAAATGTTGAGCAAGAAGAATCATGCCTGCGCAGGTTGCTAATACAGGTAGCCCGTTGATTATTTGTTGCTTTAGCGGTTGATACATATTTAATTCATGCAGCAGTTTTGCTTGTACTGTACTTTCTCCTCCAGGAAGTACAATACCGTCCAATGACTGCATTATATCTTTTAACTGCCTCAGTTCAACTGTTTCTGCACCTAAATTTTGCAGTACATTGATGTGCTCAATAAAAGCTCCCTGTAATGCTAGGACACCAATTTTCATTATTTGCCACGCTCCGCCATAAGCAATTGTATTTCTTGTTCGTTAATACCAACCATTGCTTCTCCGAGATTTTCAGAGAGTTGGGCAAGTATTTGAGCATCGGTGAAGTTGGTAACAGCTTTGACAATTGCCTGGGCACGTTTTTCAGGATTACCAGATTTAAAAATTCCAGAACCGACAAATACACCTTCTGCACCTAACTGCATCATTAGGGCAGCATCTGCTGGAGTTGCAACACCTCCGGCGGCAAAATTAACAACAGGAAGACGCTTATGTTGATGTACATAAGCTGCTAATTCATAAGGAACTTGCATTTCTTTTGCAGCATGGAAGAGTTCATTTTCCTCCATTGCAGCTAATTGGGCAATTTGCTGATTCATCCTGCGCATATGACGTACGGCTTGAACGATATCACCAGTACCAGGTTCTCCTTTAGTTCGAATCATAGAAGCACCTTCGTTGATTCTGCGAAGTGCTTCGCCTAAGTCTTTTGCACCGCAGACAAATGGAACCTTAAATTTAGTTTTGTTGATATGATAAATATCATCAGCAGGAGAAAGAACTTCACTTTCATCAATATAATCAATTTCCAAAGCTTCTAAAATTTGAGCTTCTACAAAATGACCTATACGAACTTTAGCCATAACGGGAATAGAAACAGCATTTTGAATTTCTTTTATAAGCTTTGGATCGCTCATACGTGCAACGCCGCCTGCTGCACGTATATCAGCCGGGATCTTCTCAAGTGCCATAACAGCACACGCACCGGCAGATTCGGCTATACGTGCCTGTTCTGCTGTTGTTACATCCATAATTACGCCGCCTTTGAGCATTTGTGCTAGTTGAGCATTGAGTTTATAACGTTCATTCATAATAATTTTCCTCCAGTTCATTTACATTTTAGTTGTTGTGTAGTATTATTATACATACATCTGAACATACTTATATACCCATTATGTTACAATTTAACATATCCAGAAAATCATATTGTTTTGCTTATTGTAAAGAGGTGATATTTATGTTGACTTATAGTTTTTCTGATCTTAATGGTGAAAGTATGTATATTCATTTATATAAATGTATAAAAAGCGATATTACAAGCGGTGTATTAAAAGCAGCAGAAAAATTGCCGTCTAAACGTACCTTGGCTAAAAATTTAGGGATAAGCTTGATTACTGTTGAGAATGCCTATGCACAGTTGTTAGTTGAAGGTTATATTTATTCACAGCCTAAACGTGGTTATTATGTTGCATATTTGGAAAAGCAGCTGTTGCCTACAAATATACAAAAACCTGCTTCTGTTAAATCTGTATCTGAATTAGCGACCAAAATAAGTTTTGCTAAAAGCAGCGTTCCACCTGATACCTTTCCTTATAATATTTGGGCACGTCTTTTACGCAATACACTTACTACAGTTGATGAGTATGCTTTAATCAGCGATACTTCTTCAGGAGGAGTTTTAGCACTGAGAAAAGCTTTGGCAAAACACTTGTATCAATTTCGAGGAATGACTGTCAGTCCGGAACAGATTATTATTGGTGCAGGGACACAGAGTTTATATAATTTAATTGTCCAGCTTTTGGGACGAAGCAGAGTTTATGCTTTGGAAAATCCTGGTTATCCGCAATTAGCTGCTGTTTATAAAGCTAACGATGTATTTTGCCGTTATCTGCCTATGGATAAACAGGGAATTTGTGCAGATGTATTGGAAAGCAGCGATGCAGATATATTACATATAAGTCCGTCGCACCAATTTCCTACCGGTATTGTTATGCCTGTGAGCCGTCGTTACGAGTTATTGCGTTGGGCAAAGAAAAAAAGCAGTCGTTATATTATTGAAGATGATTACGACTGTGAATTTCGCCTTACTGGCCGTCCTATTCCTGCATTGCAGAGTATTGATAATGAAGAAAAAGTTATATATATAAATACTTTTTCTAAAACATTAGCTCCTACTTTTCGTATAAGTTATATGTTATTACCGCCTCATCTGGCATCTGTTTTTTATGCTAAACTGGGCTTTTATTCTTGTACTGTTTCAAACTTTGAACAGTTTACTTTAGCAAAATTTATCGATGGCGGATATTTTGAACGTCATCTTAATCGCATGCGTACTTATTATCGCAGTAAACGTGATAAGTTACTTCAATATCTTACAAACTGCAGTGCTGCTCCTTATCTTACTGTAGAGGGAGAACGCAGCGGTTTGCATTTTTTGCTGCACCTAAAAACTAATGCTAGTGATGCACAACTGGCAAAGATAGCTTTAGAACAGGGAATAGAGATAAAATTTCTTTCAGATTATTATCACGATAAAGTGAATGATAATTCTCATACTCTTTTAATGAATTATGTTGGCTTGGAAGATGAAGTTCTATATCCTGCTTTAGATAAATTATTTAAGGCTTTAGAAAGATATTTTGCTTGATGAGCAGCTGAAACCAAAAAATGTAATATCAGTATATTCATACTGTATATTAATGTTGTAATTAGTACGGAATATTTCACGGCAGGATACCAACCGACCCTCGAAAAAGCCTTTAAAATCAACGTTTTTCGGCACTCAAGACCCCTCAAGTACGCCATTTTGTACGCCAAATTTTAAAAAAAGCCCTGATGTGAAAGTACATAAACGAACGTGAAAAATCCGAGTTTTAAGCTGTATTTCGCCGCTGAAAAGAACGAAATCACAGGAGGATTTACACATGAGTAAGCAGAAAAATTATGACGTTGTAACAGAAAATGAGATCGGATATTTAAAGGCAGGAGACTA
>CAZQQK010000061.1:0-9947 GCA_964595445.1 uncultured Phascolarctobacterium sp. | reverse complement strand
CAGCCAATAAAACTGCTACGCTAAAAAAGTCTAACTTTTTGGGGTCACCTCATTTTGTACACTTTCCTTTTTTTGTTGCATATGTTACATAAAAAATCATTAGTTATATTCAAGTCTTACTTTATAACAGTAGATTTGCGGAAAGTAAAGGTGTATGGTAAACTAAGTTTGTTTTATTAAGTGAAAAAGTATTGTGCAATAAATAAGCAAAAGAGAGGCTAATGATGGAAACAAAGAGAATTATAAAAAATGGTAAAAAATTAGGGGTTCTTGGTGGACTTGGCCCGGCAGCAGCAGCAGAATTTTTGCGGCAGATGGCTATTAAGTGTCCAGCACATATTGATCAGGAGCATCCTGTTATATATATGATTGGTGATTGTGATATTCCTGATCGTGGAACAGCAATCTTTGGTAAAGGAGAATCACCTTTGCCGTTTTTAAAACGTGATTTGTTGCGATTAGGAGAAATGGGAGCAGATATTCTTGCAGTTCCCTGTAATACAGCACATTTCTTTATTGACCAGTTTAGAGAGGAATTGCCAATACCGCTGATTCATATTGTAGAAGAAACTGTAAAGGCAGCAAAGGCTTTGTCTCCGGAAAAAGGGGCGTGGATGCTTTCTACTAAAGGTACACGTTCCTGCGGTATTTATCAGAAATATGCAGAGGCTTATGGTTTAACTTTGTTTATTCCTAACGAAGAACAAAGTGATAAGGCTCAGCAGGTTATAAATTATGTTAAGGCAAATGAGCTTGCTAAAGCTGGTTTGCTTATGAAGGCTTTGGTTGAGGAACTATGGACTGAACGAGATGTTCCTGTAATGACAGCTTGCACGGAGCTTCCTCTTGGCTATGATGCTTCAGGACTGCCGCAGGAGCGCAGTGTTTCCAGTATAGGTGCATTGGCAGATGCTTGTGTAAAAGCGTTATATAAAGAAGCAGAAAATTAATATTTTATTGAAGATAGGAAAGACGCAGCTGAAATTTTATCGGAAAATTGGCTGCGTCTGTTTTATCTAAATTAAATTTAACAAGATAATTTTTTGAATTTCAATAATTGCTATGTGATATAATATTATATAAATAAGAGAAACTTATAAAATAGCTGAATCTGGAGGAAACTGGAATGTTTGCTGTTAATATAGCGATTAATCTGCCGGTAAAAAACATATTTCAGCAATTTACCTATGCTGTACCAGCTGATATGCAGTTTCTGGACAGCGGTTGGCGTGTTGTTGTACCTTTCAGCGGACAAAAGGTAGAAGGCTTTGTTGTAGAGCGTGTTGAGTTTCCTACAGACCCATTTTTAGTTGCTAAACTGAAAACTGTAGAGGCAGTTTTAGGTGACAAGCCATGGTTTGATAAGGAAATGCTGGCAACTGCTGAGTGGATGAGCAGTTATTATATGTGCTCTTTAGCAGAAGCAATGCGTTTGTTTATACCAGGAAAAAGCAGTATTAAACGTAAAGCTGTACGTGATGAACAGGGAAGATTACTTTACTACGTTTATAATCAACGGTTAAAAGAAAAAGCCGTGCTTGCTTATATAATTAATGAAACTGGTCGTAATACATTAAGGCAGCAATTACTGGCAAAACGGGCAAAGGCACAGCATAATGCTCTGGAGATACTGGCAAAGAGTGAAGAAGCTTTGTGTATTAATGAGCTTGCGGAGTATAATGTTAGTTCAGCAGTGATGAGAGCATTAGTACAGCGTGGCTTAGTTGAAACAGTACAAAAACGTATTTTGCGTAATAGTTATAGTCAGATGCAGGAAAAGGCAGAAGAATTACAACTGACACAAGAGCAGAAGCAGGCGGTAGAAGCTGTTGTTAATGCAGTTGATTCTAAGCGTGGAGAAACCTTTTTGTTGCAGGGAATTACAGGCAGCGGAAAAACTGAGGTTTATCTGCGAGCAGCAGCATATGCTGTAACAGCAGGATATCAGGTGCTGGTTTTAGTGCCGGAGATAGCATTAACAGCGCAGTTAGTGCAGCGTTTTCAATCTTGGTTCGGCGAAAATATAGCAGTGGCACACAGCAAATTATCGCAGAATGAACGCGGTGATGTTTGGTACAGAATGAGCAGCGGTCAAGCACGTGTACTTATAGGAGTAAGAAGTGCTGTTTTTGCTCCTTTTGAAAAATTAGGCTTGATTATTATAGATGAGGAACAGGAAAGCAGCTATAAGGAGGAAGATCATCGTCCTCAGTATCATGCACGAGATGTAGCTGCAAGACGTTGCTTTATTGCTGGAGTGCCGCTTTTGCTTGGAAGCGCTACTCCCGATTTGTGTACATATTACAAGGCACGTAAAGGAGAATATACTCATTTAAGGCTTACAGAGCGTCCTAATGGCAGTGTGCTGCCTAAAGTTAAAATTGTTGATATGCGTAAAGAGTTGGCTGAAAAGAATTTTAGTGTCTTAAGCCGCGATTTACAGCGGGCTTTGCTCAAGACAGCAGAAGCAGGAGAACAGGCCGTTGTTTTGCTGAATCGCCGTGGCTATTCAACTTTTGTTATGTGTCGTGACTGCGGACAGACTGTTACTTGTCAGCATTGTGCTGTAGCAATGGTATATCATAAAAGTAATGAGGACTTACGCTGTCATTACTGCGGTAATACAATGCTTGTTCCTAAGGAGTGTCCTGTCTGCCATAGCCGACGCATAAAATATTTTGGCACTGGTACACAAAAAGCAGAGGAGCAGATGCAGGAAATTCCTGGAATTAATGTATTACGTATGGATCAGGATTCTACAGTGGCAAAGTTTGCTCATACTGATATTATAAAAAAGTTTACTTCTGGAACAGCGAATGTACTTATAGGTACTCAAATGGTGGCTAAAGGACATGATATACCCAATGTTACGTTAGTAGGGGTGCTTGCAGCAGATAGTGCACTGCATTTGCCCGATTATCGTGCTTCTGAGCGGGCGTTTTCTTTGCTTACACAGGCAGCAGGACGTGCAGGACGTGGTAATAAACCAGGCTATGTTATTTTTCAAACATACGATGCAGAAAACCCTGTTTTACAGCAGGCTGCAACTCAGGATTATGACGATTTTGCTACACAGGAACTAAAGGCACGCCAAGATTTTTCTTATCCTCCGTTTGCGCAGATGTTAAAAATGCAGATTGTAGATAAGGATGAAAGTGCTGCTTTGGCAATTGCACAAAAAGTAGTTTTTTTCCTTCAAGGATTACAGCTCCAGGGAAAGTTGCAGGATTTGCAGATTTCTGGACCATTTCCGTCGCTGGTTGCTAAAGTATATGATTTATACAGATTTAATGTTTTGTTGAAAGCTGAAGATTTAAGTGAAGTAAAAGCAGTTTTACTGGCAAGCGAATTTAAACAGCAGCCTAATTTATATTTTAATGTTGACCCTATTAATGTAATTTGATGGTGGAAAAGTATTGTGTAAACTTAAAATAAATGTTACAATATAAGTGTTTATATATGCTGATGTTGGCAATTGTGTTGCAGAAGATACCGACATGAGTAAATTATTTCATGGGAGTAGTAGTTTATGAGTATGCAGATGGAATTTATTAAAGTTCTGCCCTCTCCTCAGGCGTTAATGGAGGATTATCCTGTCAGTAAAGCATCTAAGCTGCTTAAAATGCAGCGTGATGAAGAAATAAAAAATATCTTTACTGGTAACGATGAACGTTTTTTATTAGTAATAGGACCTTGTTCAAGTGATAATGAAGAAGCTGTTTTAGATTATGTTTATCGTTTAGCTGGTTTGCAGGAGAAAATAAAAGATAAGATTTTTATCGTTCCGCGACTTTATACAAACAAACCTCGTACAATTGGTGTTGGTTATAAAGGTATGCTGCATCAGCCTTCTCCTGAGGGAAAAGAAGATATGCTGGGTGGTATTATTGCTATTCGTAAAATGAATGTGCGCGTAGTAGAAGAAACAGGTTTAACTGGTGCAGAAGAAATTCTTTATCCTGAGGTTTTCCGTTATCTTTCGGATTTGCTGAGTTATGCAGCAGTAGGTGCACGTTCCAGCGAAGATCAGCTGCATCGCATGATAGCAAGCGGTGTAGGAATACCTGTTGGTATGAAAAATCCTACCAGCGGTGATTTATCAGTTATGCTTAACAGTGTAGCAGCAGCACAGCATGAACAGGAATTTCTGTTCCGCGGTTGGGAAGTACGGACGAAAGGCAATGAGTTAGCACATTCTATTTTGCGCGGTTATGTAGATCCTATCGGAAATAGTTTCCCTAATTATCATTATGAAGTGTTACGCATTGTAATTGATATGTATGCTGAACGTAAGCTGAAAAATCCTGCGATTATTGTTGATACTAATCATGCTAATTCCGGCAAAAAATATCTTGAGCAGGTTCGTATAGCTAAGGATATAGTACATTCACGCAAACTTAATCCAGAAATTAAAGATATCGTTAAAGGTTTAATGATTGAAAGTTATTTGGAAGACGGTTGTCAGGGTGTACACGATGGTGTATATGGCAAATCTATTACAGATCCTTGTTTGGGTTGGGAAAAAACAGAACGATTGCTGTTGGATTTAGCTGAAATGCTTTGAGCAGATAGCTGATGAGAAAAATGTTCAAAATAGGTTATTATTAAGATTATAAAATAAAATTTTGGAAGGATATGAATATAGATGCTTAATCAAGTTTCCTTGTTTACTGAAAATAATGAAGGCGGTTTATTTAAGATTACTACCATTTTGGCTAAGGCGAATATTAATATTTACACCATGTTAGCCAATGATAGTGCTGAATATGGTATTGTCCGTTTGATTGTTGACAATGCAGATATTGCTATTGAGGCATTACAGAAAGAAGGATATCAATGCCGACAGGATAAGGTAATTGCAGTAGAGATGAACGATACTCCTGGTTATCTTGATGGTATATTGGCAGCTATTCACAGTGCTAACATAGATATTTCCTATTTGTACATATCTTTTAACCGTGATAATGTTAAACCAGTTGTTGTTTTTAAAACAAATGAACCAGAAACAGCAACATTCCTTATTGGTCGTGGTTATAAATTGTTGGAGAAATTCTGATTCTTTAATAAAAGTTTGAATAGTTTTTGAAGTTTATTAGTTTAGTAAGGTATACAGAATGATATAAGTAATCCGTTTGAGAACCTTGTAAATAAATAAAAATAGTCATTACAAAACGAAAAAGGATGTTTTCTGTAAAATACAGGAAACATCCTTTTTAACATGTCAGATATATATAATATTTAGATTTATTCTTTCAGAGATTCCTGCCAACTTTTGCATAAGTCTACCCATTCGATGAAGTTTGAGGAAAAGGACTCTAGTTCATTAGGTGTAAGTTCTATGGCACTGTTGTGGCTGCCGCAGGCAGGAAAGAAGGTTTGAAAGCGTTTTAGCGAAACATCTAAATAAATTTTCACATCTGAATTTACTGCAAATGGACATACGCCTCCGATTGCATGACCTATTAATGGTTCTACTTCATCCGCACTGAGCATTTTCGCTTTACAGCCAAAATAGTGCTTATATTTAGCATTATCAACTTTAGCATCTCCGGCAGCAACAATAAGAATTACACTATTATCATTAAGTTTAAAAGAAAGGGTTTTGGCGATACGTGCCGGTTCACAGCCAGCAGCTTGGGCTGCAAGCTCAACGGTGGCGCTGGATGTATTAAATTCAATGATACGTTTATCAGCTGCAAACTGGCTGAGATAGCTGCGAACTTTTTCTATAGACATATATTATAGCCTCCTGAAAATAATTACAGCAGATTTAGAGTTAGAGAACTTCTTCAAGATAAGAACAGCAGTTTTCGAGTTGATCTTCTTGATAATAACCAAGTTTTCCTGCATCACAGGCAGCAGCAAGTTCTGGGTTGATAGGCAGGCGTGCCAGCACTTTTAAACCATAAGCAGAAGCTGTTTCTTCCAAGTGGCTGGGCCCGAAGATTTCATAATCTTTTCCGTTGTCTGGACAGTGAAAATAAGAGTAATTTTCTACAAGACCTAAGATGGGTATATTCATCATTTGTGCCATTTTTACTGCTTTAGCAACGATCATAGATACTAATTCCTGCGGTGAGGTAACAATAATAATTCCATCTACAGGTAAAGATTGAAATACAGTAAGAGGAACATCTCCAGTTCCAGGAGGCATATCAACAAACATAAAATCAATATCAGTCCAAATAGCATCGCTCCAGAATTGTTTAACCATTCCAGCGATTAATGGGCCGCGCCAAACTACTGGATCAGATTCGTTTGGCAGGAACATATTTGCTGAAAGAACTTCCAGACCGCAAGGAGCTGTCAGAGGAAGAATTCCAAGTTCATTAGCCTGTGCTTTTCCGGTAACTCCAAGATTTTTGCTCATGGATGGGCCCGTGATATCTGCATCCAGTACAGCACAGCGTTTGCCACGGCGCTGCATTGCACCTGCTAAAAGACCGGTAACAAGAGATTTGCCTACGCCGCCTTTACCGCTTACTATTGCTATAACTTTTTTTACGTTGCTTAAATCATTAAGTTTTGCACGAAAATCTGCTTTTTGTTGTTGACTTTCAGAAGCAGAAGGGCAGCCTTCGCAGCTGTTGCGACCGCAGGATGATGCACTGCTGCATTGTTGTTCGTTAGTCATAAAAAACACCTTACTTTTTATAATATTTATGGTTTTATTTCGTATTTCAATTATTTACGTATGGCTCTGCAAAGCAAACCCAAGGCTATACCGCCAAAGCAGGGGAGAACCCAACCAAAGCCTATATTAAATAATGGCAAATATTGCGCAAGCATATTGTCCAAAGTTTCCCAACGTATATTTGCTGCTCTCAAACCATCAAAAAGTGCAAATAAGGTTGTCAGTGTCAGACACAGACGAAAAGTTAATTGATCATCTTTGATTATTGCATGGAAGATATTAAGAATAACGATTGCAATAATAATTGGATAGAGCATACAAATTACTGGAATGGAAAAATGGATAATATTTTCTAAGCCAAAATTAGAAATTACCAAACTGAATAATGTAATAAAAGCCACTAGACGCTGGTACTGCATTTTACTATGTGTAAGTTCTTCAAAATAACCAGCAATAGATGTTGTCAGACCTATACTTGTTGTCAGGCAGGCACAGATGATAATTAAGGCTAAAACCAGCTGACCGCCGAATCCCATATAGTATGTAGCAATTTTGCTAAGCAGTGTAGCACCGTTAGTTACGATACCAAAAACATTGATGCTTGTAGCTCCTGTGTAAGCTAGGGATACATAAATTAGTGCCAGACAGATTGCAGAGATAAGACCAGCAAAAGTACATAATTTAGTAAGAACTTTTTTATCTGTTATTCCCTGAGATTCAATAGTTTTTATGGTTATCGATCCGAATAAAATGGCTGCCAGCAGATCCATGGTGTTGTAACCTTCTTGAAATCCTCGGAAAAAAGGTGAAACAACGAAGGATGGATTTGGCATTTGCAGATCGCCCATTGGAGCTTTTATAACACAGATAACGAGAATACTCAAACATATAAGAAGCAGGGGAGATAAAAATTTTCCTATGTGGCTGATGATTTTTGATGGATTTATGGAAAAAAAGTAAGTCAATGCGAAGAATAGAGTTGTATAAACTGCTAAACCCATAGATGCTGCTTCCGGCGGCAGCAGAGCAAGGATACCTGTGTCGTAAGATACCGCTGCTGTACGTGGAATAGCAAACAGCGGGCCGATAGCTAAAGCACAGATAATGGTTACAGCTCTGGCATATAGTGGATGCATTGGCAGTGCAAGTGCATCTGGATTATCACTTTTTTTCATTGCCATTGCCAGTACACCCATAAGCGGAAAGCCTACACCGCTGAGACAGAAGCCCAGCATACCCCAGAAAAAATTTTCTCCTGCCAGCTGGCCTAATACAGGCGGAAAAATAAGATTGCCTGCACCAAAAAAGAATGAAAAGAGCATTAGACCGATTGGCAGGATTAACGAAAGCTTTATGCTGTTATTTTGCATTAGATTCTCCTTTAGCTTTGTTCCTCTCAATAAAAGTAAATAAAAAGATTTTAGGCTGCTAATTAAAGAAAAGCCATCTAGCCTGCTGCGAGAATAGATGGCTTTAGTCAATTAAATACTCATTTTACCAACAGACGGAAATATTTTTTCTTCCCCTTACGAATTAAAAGGCTTTTATCAGCATCGAACATCTCCTCATTTAAAAGAGCTTCAGGATTGCTGAGAACGTTGCTGCCTATTGTAAGACCGCCTTGAGAAATCATTTGACGTGCTTCGCGTTTGCTGCTGAATACTTTAGCGGTAGTAAGGACATCAATAACTTTAGCAGTCATTTGTTCAGCTGTAATTTCGATAGTAGGAACGTTTGCGAGGTTATCAGCACTGCCGCCGAACAGAGCTTCTGTTGCTTCTTGTGCTTTACGTGCTTCTTCTTCGCCGTGAACAAGTTTAGTTACTTCATATGCAAGTACTTTTTTTGCTTCATTGATAGCGGCATCCTGCAGTGAGCTTAAACGGCGTACTTCATCCATAGGCAGATAGGTGAGCAGAGATAGACATTTTTCTACATCACCGTCAGCGATATTACGCCAATACTGATAAAATTCATAGGGAGAAGTTTTTTCAGGATCCAGCCAAAGAGCTCCTTTTTCAGTTTTCCCCATTTTTCTGCCGTCACTGGTAGTAAGCAGTTTACAGGTCATGCAGTATGCAGGCTGCTGATCTTTGCGTCTGATAAGTTCTACACCTGCGAGCATATTAGACCATTGGTCATCACCGCCAAGTTCCATAATGCAGTTATAGTCATGGTGAAGTTTCCAGAAGTCGTAGGACTGCATAATCATATAGTTAAATTCAAAGAAAGTTAAACCTTTTTCCCAACGTTTTTTAAAACATTCAGCTGCCAACATACGGTTAACAGTGAAATGAACGCCTACTTCGCGCAGAAGCTGTACATAATTTAATTCCAACAGCCAGTCAGCGTTATTAGCAATAATAGCTTTGTCTTCGCTGAAATCAATAAAACGGCTCATTTGTTTTTTAAAGCAGGCAATATTGTGAGCAATAAATTCAGGAGTGAGCATTTTGCGCATTTCGTCCTTGCCGCTCGGATCGCCTACCATGCCTGTACCTCCACCAAGAAGTACAATAGGGCGGTGACCGGCGCGCTGCATATGACTCATCATCATTAGAGCAATAAAATGACCTACGTGCAGACTGTCAGCAGTGGGATCGAATCCAATATAAAAAGTTATTTTTTCTTTTTCCAATAATTCTTTAATTTCATTTTCATGGGACATTTGCTTGATAAAGCCACGTTCCAAAAGTACGTCATATACAGACATTTAGTAACCTCCTGTCAGTCTGCTGCGGAGCAGGCTGATGATTTTGTTTTGAACATAATGCAGTTCAGATGATATACATAAATATTATTATACATTATAAGCTAATATTTAGCAAATTAAAAAAGCTTTTATAGTAAAGAAACCAGCATTAACCAAGAATATTACACTGTTGGTTAATGCTGGTGAATATACTTATTTTTATACTTTATTATAAATGAGAAGTACAATGAGGGCAGCGTGTAGCATCATCTGCAATTTCTGATTTGCAGTAGGGACAATGGCGTGGTTCAGGCTGCGGTTCTGGTTCTGGTTTGAGTTTATTAATTTCATGAACCATAATAAAAATAACGAATGCTAAAATGAGAAAGTCTAACATGGTGTTAATGAAACTGCCGTAAGCAAGTATAGGAGCACCAGCTTTTTTTGCAGCTTCCAGTGTTTGGTACTCATTGCCATTGAGACTGATAAACAGGTTACTGAAGTCCATTTTTCCTAAAAGCATACCGAGAGGCGGCATAACGATGTCATTTACTAACGAACTGACAATTTTACCGAAAGCACCGCCGATGATAACGCCGACAGCCATATCCATAACATTAC
>CAZQQK010000060.1:0-9950 GCA_964595445.1 uncultured Phascolarctobacterium sp. | reverse complement strand
CTGTTTATAAACAGGCGTTTCACCCTCGTCACAGCGTGCTAAGGTCATCAAATTTTCTGTAAGACGCTGCAAACGGTCTGCTTCGCTTTGCATTATAGCCAGCGACTCCTTGGAAAATTCGCTGTAATGACTTTCACTATCTGCCTGTAACCCCTCCAACGCCAACTTGACGACTGCCAACGGTGTACGCATTTCATGTGAAGCATCAGCTGTAAACTGTTTCTGACGCTCATACATTTTACTGATAGGAAGAATATTTCTGCCTGCAAGATAATAACCGCCGTAGCAGGCAGCCATAAACATCACCGAAGACATACACAACAGTAAAAACAAAGTTTTAGAGGCAGCCTCATAATAAAACTCCATGTTCTTGAACATATAGAGAATACCTATCTGCTCATGATTATCTACTATTGGTGCAACAGCTGCTAAATACCGCAGCCGCTTACCATCAGCTGCGTGCATCCTTATCATTTTAGCAGTATTCATTTTCTGCGGCCATTCATTTCTGCGCTGCCACAGAGCATCACCAACAGCTCCATTTCCCAACTGATTCATAATAACTGTTTGTCCATCATTTTCAATAAAATATGCCAGCATACTGTTACTGCGTATGCTGCTTTCCGAACAGGGCGGTTCTCCTAATTCTATCCATTCTTCACCCTCATGATAAATCTGTGCCAGCAAAACCTGCTTTTCGTGTGCCAAAATTTCCCACCAGATAAGCGTATAAGCAGCAGCTACAATTACCAGTATCAACATACCGAAAATAACAGCATAAACACGTGTCATCCGCCTGCGTAACTGTTCAAACGGCTTATTCCACATAATAGCCTACGCCCCGCATTGTTTTTATCAGTTCTTCATTATTGAGCGTTAGAATTTTTTTACGTACCAAGCGTATATGTACATCTAAATTATTTTCCGTAACATCATTATCTAAGCCCCAAATACGCTCCTGCAATACAGCTCGCGGAATAATTTGTCCATGATTACGCATCAGCAGCTCCAATAATTTAAATTCACGCGGCCGCAGTTCTGCACGTTTTTCACCATAAACAAGGCAGTAAGTAGAAACCTCCAAGGTGTAATCACAGTAACGCAGATTTTCTGCATGATAATCTCCCTGACGGCGTGCAAGAGCATTCAATCTTGCTACCAGTTCCTCCAATTCGAATGGTTTTACCAGATAATCATCAGCTCCACTGTTAAGTCCCTGCACCTTATCCGCCAATGTATCCTTAGCAGTAAGCAGAATTATACGACCCTGATACTCCTCCTCACGCAGACGGCGGCACAGCTGTACACCGTCCAGCTTAGGCATCATCCAATCCAAAACCAATACATCATAGCCATCATTGTAAACAGCATTATAGGCAGCCTCGCCATCCTGCACCCATTCAACGCTGATATTCTGTTTCTTGAGCAGTACACTTAAAAGCTTACCTAAATTTATATCATCTTCTGCTAAAAGAACTTTCATTTTCATTTTACCTCCTTACGAATATTTTACCACAGTAAGAATATGACGAAAAAATGAATTTCAGATTAAAAAAAGAGCAGTCTGAAGCGAAACTGCCCCATTCTGCTCTAGATTTTATAAAATATATCTGTTAAGCTCCATTAAAAGTTCAGCATAGGTATTCTTTTTATTTGCCAGCATAACATTTAATGCCCACACCTGCTGTCCACGATCATCCTGAGTTCGTGCAGCCTGCAGCTTATAATTTTCACCCACAAAGCGTAAAATGCCCTCGCCCTCTAAAAGCAGCGGCATATCATGACGCTTATAAGCTTCCAAAGCTAAATCAGAAAACATCATAGTCAACATCAGCATATCATCCATACGCCAACATTCCAAACGATAGGCTCTGCCGTCACTGAGTACACCTGTTTTATAACCTACATCCTGTACACCGTCTTCATCAGGTTCATATGGAGAAGGTACATAATCTACCCTGCATGGAACTGGGTATTTTTTTATCAGCATAGTTTAGCTCCTTCAAATACACTTTAGGAAAAACGCCCCAGAGCCAAAGGCTTTGAGGCGTTCACTATTCCTTGTTATTCCTGCTCGGAAAGCTCAGTTTTTTCTAATTCTGCAATCTCTACAGGTACGTTATATTTGACTTTTACATCACGGTAGCGACCCATACCAGTACCAGCAGGTATCAGCTTACCGATAATAACGTTTTCTTTCAGACCCAGAAGCGGATCAACCTTGCCCTTAATAGCAGCATCTGTAAGTACACGAGTAGTTTCTTGGAAAGATGCAGCAGACAGGAAAGAATCTGTAGCCAGAGAAGCTTTGGTAATACCAAGCAGAATTGGACGACCTTCGGCAGGCTCTTTTCCTGCTTCCAACATCTCGGTATTCTGCTCCTCATACTCAGCTACATCAACATATTCGCCAGGCAGCATTGTGGTATCGCCGGATTCTTCAATACGTACTTTACGCATCATCTGACGTACCATAACTTCAATATGCTTACTGTTGATATCAACGCCCTGAGATTTATATACGCCTACTACCTGAGATACCAGATAGTTTTGAGTAGCTTTAATGCCGCTGATACGCAGTACATCATGCGGATTCAAAGAACCCTCTGTCAGGCGGTCACCCTTAGCAATTTCATCACCCTCAGCAACAGAAAGTTTTGCACCGTAAGGAATTGCATATTCTTCTACAACACCGTCAAAAGCAGTAACAAATACTTTGCGGCTGTTGCCCTCCTGAACAATGTGTACGTGACCTGCAACCTCAGACAAAATGCCAGGATGTTTAGGTTTACGTGCTTCGAACAATTCTTCAACACGCGGCAGACCTTGTGTAATATCATCTGCACCTGCAACACCGCCGGTATGGAAGGTACGCATGGTCAGCTGAGTACCAGGTTCACCGATGGACTGTGCTGCAATAGTACCAACAGCCTCGCCAACATCAACGTTTTTGCCCGTTGCCAGATTACGTCCATAGCATTTACGGCAGACACCGTATTTTGCTTTACAGGTAAGTACGCTGCGAATCTTAACTTTAGTACGCAGCTTGCAAATATGTTCTGCAATAGGTTCAGTAATATATTCGTTGATGTGGTAAACAACCTCACCGTTTTCATCAAGAATATCTTCTGCAAGATTACGTCCTATAATACGGTCATGCAGAGATTCTACAACAGTCTGTTTCTTCTTACCCTCGGTAATAGCTTCAACCTCAATACCTGCAATTTCATTATTGCGGATACGCATTTCTTTAACAGTTCCGTCAGCCAGAATTGCTTCAATTAATGCTTCGGTCATAGTTTCACCGGCAGGAGCAAGAACTTCACCAGCACCGTTGACAATATCAGCCGCAGCTTCTTTGCCGTTGAAGTTGTGCATCATTGTTTCTTTCAGCACATTATAAGCAAAAGTATCGCTGATATTTATGCGGACAGCTTCAACATCTTCACCGTCCATATCTTCACTTGAATACAGCTTGATTTCTTCAACCTTAGCTGCATTAAGCTTATTAAAGAGATCATCAGTAATATTGGTATCTGCTTCAGCAACGATATTGCCCTCAGCATCAAAGACACCAGAAGCCAAAGTGCGTCCCATTACCTTTTCGCGAATCTTATTCTGACTTGCACCAAGAACAGCTTTGCTCAAACGGTTGCGTTCTTTGACAAGGTTCATACCGACAATATCACAGTCATCCTCGCGAACAATTACATCCTGCGCAACGTCAACCAGACGACGGGTTAAGTAACCAGAGTCAGCAGTACGCAGAGCAGTATCTGCTAAACCTTTACGTGCACCATGGGAAGAAATGAAGTATTCCAAAATGGTCAAGCCTTCACGGAAGTTTGCTTTGATAGGACGGTCAATGATACGACCAGACGGGTCAGCCATCAAGCCACGCATACCGGCAAGCTGACGAATCTGCTGTTTGTTACCGCGGGCACCGGAGTCAGCCATCATGGATACAGGATTAAACTTATCCATAGTAGACTTCATCAGTTTATCAGTTACTTTATCCGTAGCTTCGTTCCACAGTTCAATAACCTTACGATAACGTTCATCATCACTCATCAAACCGCGGCGGAAAAGGCGTTCAACTTTATCAACCTCTTTTTCAGTTGCTTCCAAAATCGTAGCTTTTTCACCAGGAATTTTAATATCAGATGTTGCAATGGAAATACCAGACTTGCAGGCATTATCGTAACCCATTTTCTTAACGATATCCAGAACCTCAGCAGTACGCAGGTTGCCATAAAGCTTATGTGCCTTAGCTACCAGCTTGCCTAATTCTTTTTTATCGATAAGCTGAATCAAACGCCATTTTTCATTGCCGTTTTCATCAATATGCTTGCTGAAATAACGCATTTCCAAAGGCAGCTCACCATTGAAAATAGTGTTGCCGACAGTGGTTTCAACCAAAGTTACACCACTTTCGCCCAGTACTGTGCCTTTTGCTTCATCATAAATTTCATTATTAGGGATATATACATTGATGAGTGCCTGTAAAGCTACAGCATGGTGGAAATAAGCCAACTGAGCTTCATTAACGCTGGAGAAACGTTTGCCTTCGCCCAACGCTCCCTCTCTGACAATAGTCAGGTAGTAAGAACCCAAAACCATATCCTGTGTAGGTACAGCAACAGGTTTACCATCTTTAGGCGCTAAAATATTATTTACAGACATCATCAGCATACGTGCTTCTGCCTGTGCTTCAACAGAAAGCGGCAGATGGACAGCCATCTGGTCACCGTCAAAGTCAGCATTATAAGCAGTACATACCAAAGGATGCAGCTTAATTGCACGACCTTCAGATAAAATAGGTTCGAAAGCTTGAATACCAAGTCTGTGCAAAGTCGGAGCACGGTTAAGCAGAACTGGATGTTCTTTGATTACTTCTTCCAAAACATCCCATACAACGTTAGTTGCACGTTCCACCATGCGTTTTGCACTCTTAATATTGGTCGCTTCACCGCTGTTTACCAAACGTTTCATAACAAAAGGTTTGAACAGCTCCAAAGCCATTTCCTTAGGCAAACCGCATTGATGCATTTTCAATTCAGGCCCGACAACGATTACGGAACGGCCGGAATAGTCAACACGTTTACCTAACAGGTTCTGACGGAAACGACCTTGTTTGCCTTTGAGCATATCAGAAAGAGACTTCAAAGGACGGTTGCCTGGGCCAGTTACAGGACGACCGCGGCGGCCATTATCAATCAACGCATCTACTGCTTCCTGCAGCATACGTTTTTCATTGCGGACAATGATATCAGGTGCATGCAGCTCCAACAAACGTTTTAAACGGTTGTTGCGGTTGATTACACGACGATACAAATCATTTAAATCAGAAGTCGCAAAACGACCGCCGTCAAGCTGTACCATTGGGCGCAGTTCCGGCGGAATTACCGGAACTACATCCAAAATCATCCATTCAGGACGATTACCGGATTTCAAGAAAGCTTCAGCAACTTCAAGACGGCGTACAGCACGAATCTTACGCTGACCGCTTACATCTTTCATTTCAGCACGCAGTTCTGCAACCAGTGATTTTAAATCAATATTTTCCAACAGCTCTTTTACAGCCTGTGCACCCATGCCTACACGGAAAGTATCACCATATTTATCACGAGCTTCTACATAATCAGGCTCAGAGAGAATCTGTTTTCTTGCCAAACCGCTTTCACCTGGATCAAGTACAATATAATTAGCAAAATACAGTACCTTTTCCAAAGCTTTAGGGGAAATGTCCAAAATCAACCCCATACGGCTGGGAATACCTTTAAAATACCAAATGTGAGAAACAGGTGCAGCCAATTCAATGTGACCCATACGATCACGGCGAACTTTACTGCGAGTTACCTCAACTCCGCACTTGTCGCAGATAATGCCCTTATAACGAATACGTTTATATTTGCCGCAATGACATTCCCAATCCTTCGTAGGGCCAAAGATTCTTTCGCAGAACAGGCCATCCCGTTCCGGCTTTAAAGTTCTATAATTGATGGTTTCAGGTTTTTTTACTTCACCATAAGACCAAGCTCTGATTTGATCTGGAGAAGCCAAACCGATACGCATAGACACAAAATTATTTACGTCGATCAAGAATCATTCGCTCCCTTCTCTTACATATTATCAGGATCATCAAGGCTGCCGTTTGGATTATCAGTAATTGTGAAATTACCTAAATCAGCAATGACATCGCCAGGATCCTCGGTAGCGTCATTATCAGCATAATCATCAACATGCTGTTCAGGTGCAGTTTCTACAACCTGTCCGTCGATGTTTAAATCTACTTCGCGTGCAGTAGTAGCGATATCATCATCTTCATCATCACGCAAAGATACTTCTTCTTCATCCTCGTTAAGAACTTTAATATCCAAGCCAATGGACTGCAGCTCTTTAACCAGTACTTTAAAGGATTCAGGAATACCAGGATCCGGAACATTTTCACCCTTGACAATTGCTTCATATGTCTTAACACGACCAACAACGTCATCAGACTTAACTGTCAGAATTTCCTGCAAGGTATAGGCAGCACCATATGCTTCCAATGCCCAAACTTCCATCTCACCAAATCTCTGGCCGCCGAATTGAGCTTTACCACCCAACGGCTGCTGAGTAACAAGAGAGTACGGGCCAGTACTGCGGGCATGGATTTTATCATCAACAAGGTGATGCAGCTTGAGGTAATATGTCAGACCTACAGTAACAGGATTATCAAAAGGCTCGCCTGTACGGCCGTCATAAAGAACTGTCTTAGCTGTTTTATCAATACCTGCCAGTTCCAGAGCATCAGCAATATCCTGCTCATGTGCGCCGTCAAATACAGGTACAGAAATCTGTACAGCCTTAACACTCTTACCGCCGAACTTATCAATTTCTACAGTCTTCGGCATACCGTATTTTTCATAATTGTAGCCGTAATGTTCAAGTTTTTTAGCTGTATCAGAATTTGCTAATTCCTGCTGATAAGCAGCTTCAAACTCTGGAGTGCCCTCCACAGCACCACTCTTTTCAGCAGCTGCAAGCTTACTCATAAGATTGGTGGTATCAATTTCCATACCCAAAGCACGTGCTGCCCATCCTAAATGGTTTTCCAATACCTGTCCTATATTCATACGTGAAGGTACGCCCAAAGGATTCAGTACAATATGCACCGGTTCACCAGTAGGCAGGAAAGGCATATCCTCACGAGCCATAATGCGGGAAACAACACCCTTGTTACCGTGACGGCCAGCCATCTTATCGCCTTCAGAAATCTTACGTTTCTGTGCAATATGTACGCGTACCTGCTCATTTACTCCCGGCGGCAGATCATCACCGTTTTCACGGCTGAATACTTTAACACTTACAATCTTACCAGCTTCGCCATGCGGTACACGCAGAGAACTGTCGCGAACTTCACGTGCTTTTTCACCAAATATAGCACGCAGCAGACGTTCTTCTGCTGTCAGCTCAGTTTCGCCTTTAGGAGTAACCTTACCAACCAGAATATCACCAGGACGTACTTCCGCACCAATACGGATAATACCGCGTTCATCCAAATCTTTCAATGCTTCTTCAGAAACGTTTGGAATCTCACGAGTAATTTCTTCTTTGCCAAGTTTAGTATCACGAGCATCGCAATCGTATTCTTCTATATGGATAGAAGTAAAGATATCAGCTTTTACCAAATCTTCATTCAGCAAAACAGCATCTTCGTAGTTATAGCCTTCCCATGGCATATAAGCAACAATTACGTTGTGACCCAAAGCCAGTTCGCCATGATCGGTTGCAGGGCCGTCAGCTAAAACATCATGCTCCTTAACCTTATCACCCTTAAATACAATTGGACGTTGATTTACACAGGTACCTTGGTTGGAACGTTTGAATTTCAGCAGCGGATAAATATCAACTTCACCATTTTCTGCACGAACACGAATTTCGTTGCCTACTACGCGGATAACTTCGCCAGCACGTTTAGCCAATACGCAGACACCAGAGTCAACAGCAACCTTATATTCCATACCAGTGCCGATAATCGGAGCCTGAGTACACAGCAAGGGCACTGCCTGACGCTGCATGTTTGCACCCATGAGTGCACGGTTAGCGTCATCGTTTTCTAAAAACGGAATCAACGCAGTAGCAATAGATACTACCTGTTTAGGAGAAACGTCCATCAAGTCAACACGGTCAGGAGTAATAGACAGGACATCGTCTTTAGCACGTGCAGTAACACGTTCTCCTAAGAAATATCCATTATCATCCAACGGTTCGTTGGCTTGTGCAACAATATATTTATCTTCTTCATCAGCAGTCATATAAACTACTTTTTCAGTAACACGCTTTGCGTCTTTATCTACAATACGATACGGTGTTTCCATAAAGCCATATTTATTGATAACAGCATATGTAGACAAAGAACCGATTAAGCCGATGTTAGGGCCTTCAGGTGTCTCAATCGGGCACATACGACCATAGTGAGAGTTGTGTACATCGCGGACTTCATAGCCTGCACGCTCACGAGACAAACCACCAGGGCCAAGGGCAGACAGACGGCGTTTATGAGTAAGCTCTGCCAACGGATTGTTCTGATCCATAAACTGAGATAACTGGCTGCTGCCGAAAAATTCTTTAATTGCAGCAACAACAGGGCGAATATTAATCAGTGCCTGCGGAGTAATTCCTTCAGTTTCCTGGATAGTCATACGCTCACGGACAACACGCTCCATACGTGCAAGACCAATTCGGAACTGATTTTGCAGCAGCTCACCTACACAGCGAACACGACGATTTCCCAAATGGTCAATATCATCACCGCGGCCATAGCCATCCATCAAATTCAGTAAATAGCTGAAAGAAGCAAAAACATCTTCAACAGATATGGTATAAGTTTTTTCATTGATGCCTGTTGTAAACAGCATCAGCATAGGCTCATCATGATGCATAACCTTGATAGGACGCAGACCTTCAGCTTCATAAACACCGCTGGCTTCAACCTTATCCAGATTTTCATCAGTCATTTTTGTACCAGATGGTATAATAATTTCGCCTGTTTCAGTATCCACAATAGGCTCTGCCAGAACAGTACCGCTCAGACGGCTGCGCCATCCTAATTTTTTATTCAGTTTATAGCGGCCAACACTAGCAAGATCATAACGTTTAGGATCAAAGAAAGTTGACTCAATCAGCTGCTGAGCATTTTCCAAGTTAGGAGGCTCGCCTGGACGCAGCTTTTTATAAACCTCAATCATTGCATCATCTCTGTTGGTAGTGCTGTCCTTTTCCAAGGTAGCCATAAGTGCAGGATGCTTGCCGAAAAAGGCAATAATTTCATCATTGCTGGACAATCCCAAAGCTCTCAGCAAAGTAGTTGCCGGAATTTTACGAGTACGGTCAACACGAGCAAAGATAACATCATTGAGATCCGTTTCATATTCAATCCAAGCACCGCGGTTAGGAATTACAGTAGTACCGTAAATTTTCTTACCGCTGGGATCCATTGTTACACTGTAATAAACACCAGGGGAACGTACAAGCTGGCTGACAATAACACGTTCAGCACCATTGATAACAAAGGTACCTGTTTCAGTCATCAGAGGAAAATCACCCATGAACACAGAAGATTCCTTGATTTCAAGGCTGTCTTTATACAGCAAGCGTACTTTTACATTCATCGGTGCAGAATAAGATTCATCTCTTTCCTTGCACTCTTCAACACTGTATTTAGGTTTTCCTAAATCAAAGCTTTCAAAGGAAAGCTCCAGATTACCTGTAAAATCTTTAATAGGAGAAATATCATGCAGAATCTCCAGAAGACCTTCCTTAATGAACCACTCATAGGATTTTTTCTGAATATCAATCAAATGAGGCATAGGCAAAATTTCATTGATTCTCGCATAACTATACCGAGTCCTATCACCCACTGGAACCGGTTTAAACATGTAATTCCTCACCCCTTCTTATTTAAT
>CAZQQK010000059.1:0-10006 GCA_964595445.1 uncultured Phascolarctobacterium sp. | reverse complement strand
ATAGTATAGTTATAAGAAAAATTTTAAATCTATAAAATAAAATGGAAATGGGATTAAAATGTACTGACATACTCAAAAATTAGATTGGTATGTCACTTCATTAAAATCCTATTTCCTTTTTTACATAACTGAGCCATTTGTTAGATAGATTTTTTCATTTGCAGCTTCAGCAAATTGTCCTTCATTGATGATGCCATATTTGTGCATTGCACGAAGCACTAAAATTTGACGACGCTTACAGCCTTCTGGATTATCTAATGGATTAAGTGTACTTGGCGCATAAGGAAGTGCAGCGATAACTGCAGCTTCTGCTAAAGTGAGTGCTGAAGGTGCTTTAGCGAAATATATATCACAGGCTTGTCTTATGCCTTTAGCACCTGCCCCAAAATAAGTTGTGTTTAGATATAATTCTAAAATTTCATCTTTACTGTAATTATCTTCAAGCATAAGAGAAAGAACAGCTTCTTCGATTTTTCGTTCCATACTTTGTTCATGTGATAGAAAATTATTTTTTACAAATTGCTGTGTAAGAGTACTGCCGCCTTGAACAACTTCACCAGCGTTAATGTTAACAAGTACAGCTCTTAAAATACTATCTATTGCTATAGCTCCATGATTATAGTAATCATGATCTTCTATGGCAATAAGTGCCTGGGGAATATCGCGTGTCATGGTATCAAGTGCTGTCCATTCAGGATTTTGGCGGATTGGATCTATAACTTCTTCCATATTAAATGCCAGATAAAATTTATGCATAGGTGACGGCCATTCTTCTTTGGGAGGCAACAGACTTACAAACAACGCCATAGCTGCTGATTTTTCATGTTTAGAAGTATCTTGCTGTTCTTGTTTTATTGGTGCTGTTGGCTTACTTTGGTCTTTGAAACTGTCATAGCCTATCATGCCAAGAAAAATAAGGATTGACAGGACGAATATTTTAATCATTTTGTTACCTCGCTTTTTAATTATTAATTATAATTGTAGCAAGAAAGTGTACTTTTGGCAAAGAATACACAAAAAACACTATGAAAAATTACCATTAAGTAGTAAAATATATATTAATAAAATGGATGAGTGTTTCTTTTCATTTTTCAAAAAAGTTATTGCAAAAAGCTTGCAATAATATACAAGGTGGTTGTATAATTATTAAACATAAAGGAGGACGGATATGAAAGCAAGTGTTATAGGGGCAACTGGTTATGCAGGTGTTGAACTTTTACGTCTATTGGATGGACATCCTGAAGCTGAAATCACAGCGATTACTTCAGAAAGCAGTACTGGAGAAACAATCGCTGCTATGTATCCGCATTTATCTGGGCGTATTGATAAAAACCTTGATTCTATGCAGAATATAGAATCGATAGCTGCTGAAAGCGATGTGATTTTTATTGCTTTACCTCATGGTCATGCTATGAAAATAGGTAAAAAACTACGAGGAAGCAAAACTAAGATTATTGATTTAGGCGGAGATTATAGATTTACTGATTATCATGTTTTTGAGCAGTGGTATAAGGTTAAGCATGAAGATCCTGAAGCACAGGCTGTATATGGGTTAACTGAACTGTATCGTGAAAGGATTAGCGGTGCACAGTTAGTAGCAAATCCAGGATGTTATACTACTTGCAGTATTTTGGCTATGGTTCCGCTTTTAAAATATAATTTGATAGAACATCAGGGAATAGTGATTGATGCTAAAAGCGGTACTACAGGTGCAGGACGCAGCTTAAAAGCAGGAAGTTTGTATTGCAGTGTAAATGAAAGTTTTAAGGCATATGGAGTTGCTTCCCATCGTCATACACCGGAAATTGAACAGATTTACAGTGAGTTCGCTGGAGAGCCTGTTGTAATTCAGTTTACACCGCATTTATTGCCCGTAGATAGAGGCATTTTTGCTACTTGTTACGCTCAGCTTAAAGAAGGTGTAACTGATATACAAATAGATGAAGCATATCATGAGATGTATGGCAAAGAGTTCTTTATTCGTTTGCGCGGCAAAGGTGGTTGTCCTGAACTAAAGAATATACATGCTTCCAATTATGTTGATTTGGGTTGGCAGATTGATAAGCGTACAGGACGTATTATTGTTATGAATTGCATTGATAATCTTGTAAAAGGTGCAGCTGGTCAGGCAGTCCAAAATATGAATGTTATGTTTGGGTTGGATGAAAGTATAGGTCTGAGCCAGCTTCCGATAGTGCCTTAAAAATAGATAATAAATGGAGGGAGAGGCTTATGATGAGAAAAATTGATGGCTGGGTGACTGCTCCTCAAGGTTTTATTGCAGCTGGCGTTAAGGCAGGCATAAAAGCGAGTGGCAACCATGATGTAGCAGTTATTTACAGTACTGTACCAGCTGCCTGTGGTGCAGTTTTCACTCAAAATAAAATGTGTGCTGCTCCTGTTCTTGTAAGCCGTGAAGTTAATAAACACGGTTATGCTCAAGCAATTGCAGTTAATAGTGGCTGTGCTAATGCTTGCACAGGTGAGCAGGGATTAACAGATGCTAAAAAAATGCAGGCACATGCGGCAGAACTTTTGGGCATTAAGCCAGAGGCTGTATTTGTATGTTCTACCGGTGTTATAGGTCAGTTTTTGCCGATGGATAAATTACTGACAGGTATAGCAGATGCTGTTGACAGCCTTGATGAGTTTGAGGGTGAGAGCTGTGCTATGGCTATTCAGACAACTGATACGTTTATCAAGCGTGCAGCATATGAAACCGAGATAGCAGGCAAAAAGGTAACTTTTGCAGGTATTGCTAAGGGTGCTGGTATGATTCATCCTAATATGGCAACTATGCTGACTTTTATTACGACTGATGCTGCTGTCGCACCAGATTTGTTGAAACGTACAGTAAAAAAAGTTGCTGATAAATCATTTAACATGGTTGTTGTAGATGGTGATACAAGTACTAATGACAGCATGATAGTGCTTGCTAATGGATTAGCTGAAAATGAAATTATTCTCTCAGAGGAACATCCGGATTATCAAGCTTTTTTTGAGGCATTGTTGGTATGTGCAACAGATTTGGCTAAGATGATTGCTCATGATGGTGAAGGTTCAACTAAGTTTCTCGAGGTTAATGTTTGCGGAGCTGCAACTTGGGAAGATGCGAAAACTGCAGCGATGGCCATTGCAAAATCTCCGCTGGTAAAGACAGCTTTTTTTGGTGAAGATCCTAACTGGGGGCGTATTGTCTGTGCTGCTGGTTATAGTGGTGCAGAAATGATTTCTGATAAGGTTAATTTGGAAATTGGCGGTATACGTTTGGTAAAAAATGGTATGAACTGTAATGTGCCTGCTGAGGAACTTGCTCCTACTATGGCAGAGCATGATATTTCTATGACTATTGATCTTGGGGCAGGTACAGAGTGTGCAACAGTGTGGACTTGCGATTTTAGTTATGAATATGTGAAAATTAATGGCGAGTATCATACCTGATATAATGCAAATTTCTTAAACTTATAAATTTTAAGGAGGATTATAAAAATGTTAATGAATGATCAACAAGTGCAAACTTTGATGGAGGCACTGCCTTATTTAAGCGATTTTAAAGACAAAACTATTGTTGTTAAATACGGCGGTAATGCTATGCTCAATGATGAGTTGAAAAATAAGGTACTGCAGGATATTGTTTTTCTTAAATGTGCTGGAATGCGTCCGGTAGTTGTTCATGGAGGCGGTCCAGAGATTACCCGTATGCTTATGCAGGCTGGTAAAAAAAGTGAATTTGTCAGTGGCTTGCGTGTAACCGATGCAGAATCTGTTGGGATTGCTGAAATGGCTTTAGTAGGCAAAATTAATACTGATTTAGTTGCACATTTAAATATGCTTGGTGGTAAAGCAGTCGGTTTGAATGGCAAAGATGCACAGTTAATTTGCGCTAAAAAACATTTAGCTGATGTTTATGAAAATGGCGAGGTAAATCTTGTTGATATTGGCTATGTAGGAAATGTTGAGCATATTAATACAGAGCTCATTGACTGCCTGCTTAACAGCGGTTTTATTCCTGTTATTGCACCTACAGGTGTAGGAACTCAAGGGGAAACCTATAATATAAATGCTGATAGTGTAGCTGGTGAAATTGCTGGTGCTCTTAAAGCTGAAAAACTTTTAGTGTTGACTGATGTACGCGGTATTTACTCTGATTATAGAGATGAAAACAGCTTCATTTCTACTCTGTCTTTTGAGAAAGCTCAAGAACTGATTATCCGCGGTAAAATTGACGGCGGTATGATTCCTAAAGTTCGTGCCTGCATTACAGCTTTGTCTGGCGGTGCTAAGAAAACACATATTATCGATGGTCGTGCCGAACATACCATACTTATGGAGATCTTCAGCGATAAGGGTGTTGGTACTGAGGTTGTAAAAGAAATTTAAGCAGATTTATATTTGGGCAGTATCAACTCTATCGAGGTGAAAATCCAATGGATAAAAAGTCAATTATTGAACAAACAGAAAAATATTATCTTCCGGTTTTTGGCAGATATCAAATGGTTATGGATTATGGCTTGGGATGTAAAGTATATGATAATGAAGGTAATGAATATATCGATGCTTTTGCTGGTATTGCAGTAAATAGTTTGGGTTATAATCATCCAGTGCTTGTGAAAGCTATTGCTGAACAAGCAGCTAAAATTATGCATTGCTCTAATCTGTATTATACTGAAATTCAAGCAAAAGCTTTGCGTATGGTGGCTGAAACTACAGGCATGGACAGAATATTCTTTGCTAATTGTGGAGCAGAGGGTAATGAAGGGGCAATGAAGTTGGCACGTAAATATGGTGTTGCTAAATCGCCTACAAAATACAAAATTATTTCTGCAGATGAATCTTTTCATGGACGTACTTTTGATACTTTAGCAGCTACTGGACATGATTATTATCATGTAGGCTATGGCCCGCTCAGTCCTGGACATGTACTTGTTCCATATGGAGATATTAGTGCACTTGAAGCACAGATGGATGAAGATGTTTGTGCTGTTCTTTTAGAACCTGTGCAGGGTGAGGGCGGCGTACATGTTCCCAGTGATGAATATCTTCAGCAGGTGCGAGCTTTGTGTGATAAATATGATGCTTTGCTGATTTTTGATGAAGTTCAGACTGGTGTTGCCCGTACTGGTAAATGGTTTGCCTATATGCACAGTGGAGTAAAACCTGATGTACTGACTTTTGCTAAAGGTATAGGCGGTGGTTTTCCTGTTGCTGGTTTTGCTGTAACTGAAAGGTTGGCACATGTATTTAACCCTGGCGATCATGGAGGAACTTTTGGCGGTAATCCTTTAGCTTGTGCTGCTGTATATGCAACATTAACAACTATTAAGTCAGAAGGTTTGGTTGATAAGGTTGCTGAAAAAGGTTCTTATTTTAAAGAAGCACTTTGTCGTTTGCAGGAAAAATATCCAGACAAGGTTGTTGATGTAAGAGGCAAAGGTCTGCTTTTGGGAATGCAGGTTTCTGGAGAAGGAAAGCCTATAGTTGAAAGTTGCCTGGCAGAACATGTAATTATTAATTGTACAGCTGGTAATGTAATTCGTATTGTTCCTCCTTTGATTATTTCTAAGGCGGAGATAGATATGGTTGTTGATGCTTTAGACAAAGCACTGGCAGTGTATTAATAAATTTTAAAGAACTTAATGTAAGTTTAAGGGGATTAGTAAATGGGTTTAAAGAATAAAGATTTAATTTCGATTCACGACTTAACTGTTGGTGAAGTAGCTACAATTCTTGATGTAGCAAAAAAATTGAAACGTAAACAAAAAGCTGGTGAGTCTCATCAATATTTGAAAGGCAAAACCTTAGCTATGTTGTTTTCTAAAGCTTCTACAAGAACCAGAACATCATTTGAAGTTGGTTTTTGGCAGCTTGGCGGTCATCCTATTTATCTTAGCGATGCTGCCTCTCAAATTGGCCGCGGTGAACCTATACGTGATACAGCACGTGTTCTTTCTCGTTTTGTAGATGGTATAATGATACGTACTTTTTCTCATGATTCTGTTATTGAACTAGCAAAATATGCTAGTGTCCCAGTAATTAACGGACTGACAGATTTACTGCATCCGTGCCAGGCGTTAACAGATTTATTTACCATTCAGGAGAAAATGGAGATTTTAAAAGGCCGTAAACTTGTTTATGTTGGTGATGGTAATAATATGGCTCATTCTTTGATGTTTGCCTGCGCTAAGGTTGGTATGAATATGGTTTGTGCCAGTCCTAAAGGATATCAGCCAGACCCAGAAATTTTGCGTCAGGCACAGGAAGATGCGGAAAAGACTGGTTGCACTATTTCTGTAGAGGAAGATATTTTTGCAGCTGCGAAAGGTGCAGATGTACTTTATACTGATGTATGGACAAGTATGGGTGAAGAGGCTGAACGAGATATTCGTTTTAAAGCTCTGCATAATTATCAAATCAATAAAGAGCTGTTGGCTGTGGCTCGTCCAGAAGCAATAGTACTGCATTGTCTGCCTGCGCACCGTGGTGAAGAAATTACAGAAGAAGTGTTGGAAGGACCTCAGTCTGTGGTATTTGATCAAGCAGAGAACCGTTTGCATGTACAAAAGGCAATTATGGCTTTGCTTATGAGTGACGAGGCATTGTAAGAAAATTTTGTATACATATAGCAATATGCTTGCTTTATGCATAAAAAAGGTATATAATACAAGAAGTTTGTAAGTTTATTCATTAATGCAGAGCATTATACAAAAATAGGGAGGCTTTTTAATGAAAAAAGAAGATATTAAAAAAGTAGTTTTAGCTTATTCCGGTGGTTTAGATACATCTGTAATTATTCCCTGGCTGAAAGAGCATTATAATAATTGTGAAGTTATCGCAGCTTGTGCTGACCTTGGACAAGGCGATGAACTTGAACCTGTACATGATAAGGCTATAAAAACTGGTGCCAGCAAATGCTATATCATGGATTTAAAAGAAGAATTTATCAGTGACTATGTATGGCCGACAGTAAAAGCAGGGGCTGTTTATGAGAAAAAATATTTGTTGGGTACTTCTTTTGCTCGTCCGCTGATTGCAAAGAAATTAGTAGAAATTGCTGAACAAGAAGGTGCTGATGCTATTGCTCACGGTGCTACTGGCAAAGGCAATGACCAAGTACGTTTTGAACTGTCTGTAAAGGCTTTGGCTCCTCAGCTGGCTATTATTGCTCCTTGGCGTGAATGGGAACTGCGCAGCCGTGATCAGGAGATTGATTATGCAGCAGCACATAATATTCCTATTCCTGTATCTCATGAACATGACTATTCCATGGATCGCAATATGTGGCATTTGTCTCATGAAGGCAGTGATTTGGAAGATCCTTGGAATGCACCTAAAGATGAACTTTTCATCGTAACTAATATTCCGGAAAAAGCACCTGATAAACCTGAATATGTTGAGTTAGAATATGTTGAAGGTGTTCCTGTTTCTGTAAATGGTGAAAAACTCAGCCCTGCTAATCTTGTAGAAAAACTGAATGAGATTGGCATTCGTAATGCTGTTGGTATTACTGATATGGTTGAAGACCGTTTGGTTGGTATGAAATCTCGTGGTGTATACGAAAATCCTGCTGGTGCAATTATTTACTATGGTCATAATGATTTGGAGAATTTGTGCTTGGATCGTGCAACACAATCTTTCAAGCAACAAGTTTCTATCCGTTATTCTGAATTGGTATATGATGGAATGTGGTTCAGCCCGCTGCGTGAAGCATTGGATGCTTTTGTAAATGAAACACAAAAAACTGTTACTGGTACTGTTCGTATGAAACTTTATAAAGGTAATATCTACAGTGCAGGTGTTAAATCCCCGTACTCTCTGTATAGTCAGGAATATGTAACTTTTGGCGAAGATGAAGTTTATAATCAAGCAGATGCTACTGGTTTCATTAACCTTTTTGGTCTGCCGCTGAAAGTACGTGCACTGATGAAGAAAGGTAACCTGAAATAATGGCCAAGCTTTGGGGCGGTCGTTTTAGTAAGAATACAAATGAATTGGTGGACGCATTTAATGCGTCCATTGATTTTGATAAGCGCTTATATCACGAGGATATTCGCGGCAGCATTGCTCATGCAGGTATGTTGGCAAAATGCGGTATTATTCCAGCAGAAGACGGGGAAAAAATTATTGCTGGACTAAAGAATGTTCTTGCTGATATTGAAGCAGGCAACTTTGACTTTGATGTTGCGTTAGAAGATATTCATATGAATATTGAAGCACGCTTGACAGAACGTATTGGCAGTGCAGGTGCTCGTCTGCATACTGCCCGCAGCCGTAACGACCAGGTTGCATTGGATATGCATATGTATATGAAGCGTGAAGTTGCTGAAATAGCAGAGCTTTTACTCCATTTTGAAGAAGCTTTGCTTGTTGTTGCAAAAAAACATGATAAAACACTTATGCCTGGTTATACACATTTACAGCGTGCTCAACCCATTACTTTTGCTCATCATCTTTTAGCATATTTTAATATGCTTCAGCGTGATTTCCGTAGACTTTTAGGTGTCTGGGAAGGTGCGGACATGATGCCTTTAGGAGCAGGGGCAATTGCAGGTACAACTTTCCCTATTGATCGTTTTATGGTAGCAGAAGAATTAAATTTTGCTGCTGTTTATCCTAACAGTATGGATGCAGTAAGTGATCGTGACTATGTAATTGAGTTTCTTTCTTTTGCTTCGATTCTCATGATGCATATGAGTCGTTTAAGCGAAGAAATCTGTTTGTGGAGCAGTACAGAATTTGGCTTTGTTGAGCTTGATGATGCTTTTGCTACTGGTTCTTCAATGATGCCGCAAAAGAAAAATCCTGATATATCTGAATTAGTACGTGGCAAAACAGGTCGTGTATACGGGCATCTGCAGGCTATGCTGGTTACAGCTAAAGGTTTGCCTTTGACTTATAATAAGGACTTACAGGAAGATAAAGAAGGCTTCTTTGATGCAGTAGACACAATAAAATTCAGTTTGGCTGTTTATCGTGATATGATTTTGACAATGACGGTAAATGTAGATAAAATGGCTCAAGCTGTAAGCAGAGATTTTTCTAATGCTACTGATTTGGCTGATTATTTAGTGCGAAAAGGATTGCCTTTCCGACAGGCACATGAGGTTGTTGGTAAATGTGTGGCTTATGCTATCCACAACGAAAAGTTTCTTCCTGAAATTTCTTTGGAAGAATATAAACAGTTCTCAGAGTTGTTTGAAAGTGATCTTTTAATCGCTTTAAGACCAGAGCATTGTGTAGAAGCACGCAAATCTTATGGTGGCCCTGCTTTTTCAGAGAATGAGAAGCAATTCGCTATAGGAGATAAGGTATTGGCAGCACAGTGGTCTAAACTGGCAGAGCTGCAAGCAAAATTATAAATTTTTACTAAAAGGTAAATAAAAAACCGGTATCTTTAAAAGATACCGGTTTTTTTCGTAAATAGCTAATAATTTTTAGTATTGATATTTTAATTCTTTTTCTAAAGTAATGCCTGTTTCAGCATTAATATTCATTTCTCCATGAAACGCAGATGTAGTAAATTTTACTTCGTATTCATAAAGTCCATTATTGCGTTCTAGTTCTAAATAACTAATTACTGCATCAGGATATTCCTTGAGAATAATATTTTGAATATCATTCGCAGAGAGAACTATTTTAGAACTTCCGAGAAGATCTTTAGCTTCCATACTGTATTTACGGATGGAGCCGTTATTTTGGAATACATCTATTTCATATTCAGTATTGGTAGTATGATCGTAGAATTTTACTTCGTAATAAGGAGCTTTCTTATTTAATTCGCTTTCAGTATGCAGATAGGTACTTGTTGCAGGAACTTGCTTTTTGGCTATTTCACGTGCTTCATCAGCATTGATTAAGGATGCAGCAAATGCAACAGCACTTATAGATGAGCAAAGAATAGCTGTAGTGATAATAGCGGTAAATTTTTTCATAATTAATGGCCTCCTTTATTATGGGGGTCTGGATATATACCCGCCAGAGATTATCTAATTAAATTATACTAAAATAG